>NZ_JBHVPH010000001.1:128902-205129 GCF_042887425.1 Kitasatospora sp. NPDC057940 | reverse complement strand
AAATTTTGCCCCGGCGCGCCCCCAAACCCGGGTGCCCCGGGGGGGGGGGGGGGGGGGGGGGGGGGGGGGGGGGGCGCCCCCCCCCCCCCCAGGCGGGGGTCAGGGGGTGCCGAGCCAGGCGGTCAGGGCGGTGCGGAGCTCGCCCTGGCCGGGGTCGACGGCGCCCCAGGCGGCGTAGCCGTCCGGGCGGATCAGCAGGACGGTGTCGCGCAGCTTGCCGTGCGGGTCGGCCGGGGCGGCGGTGACCATGCGGTCCGCCCAGGGCTCGGCGGCGGCCAGCTCGTCGTTGCTGACCAGGACGAACTTCCCCGCGCGCAGCGCCTCGTAGAGCCGCTCGGGGGCGGCCGGGGCGCCCTCGACGGGCTTGCGCAGCGCCGTCAGCCGCAGGTCCGGGACGCGCTTGCCGACCTGCGGGTGGGCGTCCTTCGGGGCCGGGTAGGAGATGTCGATGCCGGAGACCATCCGGGCGCCGCGCTCGGTGACCAGGTCCAGGTGGCCGCCGAGCGTGGTGAGCGCCCCGCGCAGGGCGCGGGTGGGGGCGGACTCGGCGAGGGCGAGCCGGATCAGCGCGCCGGAGGTGCGCAGCACCGTCCGGCCGACCGGGTGCCGTTCGCTCTGGTAGGTGTCGAGCAGGGCGTCGGTGGCGCGGCCCTGGAGGGCGGCGGCGAGCTTCCAGGACAGGTTGGCGGCGTCCTGGAGCCCGGTGTTCATGCCCTGGCCGCCGGCCGGGGAGTGGCAGTGCGCGGCGTCGCCGGCCAGGAAGATCCGGCCGGAGCGGTAGTTGGGGGCCTGGCGCTCGTCGCTGTGGAAGGTGGAGCTCCAGCGGACGTCGTGCAGGCCGTAGTCCTCGCCGAGGGTGGTCCGGGCGATGGTGGCGAGGCGTTCCGGCGAGGGGGTGGTGCCGTCGGGCTGCCGCTCCTTGCGGTCCCAGGCGATCAGCCGGTACCAGCCGTCGCCGAAGGGGGCGAGGAAGGAGAAGCCGGTCTCGTTGGCGCCGACGGTGATGGTGTCGGCGGGCTCGCGCTCCAGCCGGACGTCGGCGAGCATCACCGAGTCGACCACGGACTCGCCGGGGAACGGGATGCCGAGCAGGTCGCGCACGGTGGAGCGGACGCCGTCGGTGCCGACCGCGTACCGGGCGGTGAAGGTGTTCCCGTCGCGGGTCTCCAGGGTGACGCCCTCGGCGTCCTGGCGCAGGGCGGTGACCTCGGCGCCGCGCAGGATGGTCGCGCCGGCCTGCTCGGCGCGCTCCTGGAGCAGCCGTTCGACGTGGTACTGCGGCGTGATGAGGACGAACGGGAAGCGGGTGGGCAGCGAGCTCAGGTCGATGCCGAAGCGGTCGAACATCCTCAGGCCGGTGACCGGGCGGCCGGTGGCGATGAGGTCGTCGGCGAGGCCGCGGGCGTCCAGGAGCTCCAGGCTGCGGGCGTGCACGGCGAAGGCCCGGGTCAGGTTGGACTCGGCGCCGCGCTTCTCCAGGACGGTGACGCCGACCCCGGCCGCGGCGAGGTCGCCGGCCAGTAGCAGTCCGGTCGGTCCGGCACCGACGATCAGGACGTCGGTGGCGGTCGTCGGCTTCGCGGTCATGTGTCAGCTCCCGGTGTTCGGAGGGCGGTTGGACGCCGTGTCCGGCGTTCTCCCAGACTCCATCATCCAGGGCCCCTGGGGAGCTGTGAACCGCCGGGCCCCGGCGGTGGGTGACCGCCGGGGCCCGGAGCGGATCGGACGGGGCCGGGACGGCGCTCAGCCGTGCCGGCGGACCTCCACGGTGCGGAACCGGTTGGCGACGAACGCGCCGTCGCAGTAGGCCGAGTTGGCGGCCGGGTTGGCGCCGGTGCCGTGCAGGTCGGAGAAGGCGGCGGTCTGGTTGGGGTAGACGCCGCCGGTCAGGTTGAGCGAGAGCGAGACGCCGGCGTCGAGCGCGGCGGCCACCAGCAGGCCCTCCACCTCGGGCGAGGTGGTGTAGCCGGAGGCCGTCATGGCGCCCTTGTCGCGGACGGTGGTGCGCAGCAGCTCGACGGCGGCGGGGGTGGACTCGACGGCGACGGCGAAGGAGACCGGGCCGAAGCACTCGGTGCGGAAGACCGCGCGGTCGTCCGGCTTGTCGGCGTCCAGCTTGACCAGCGCGGGGGTGCGGACGGTCGCGCCGGGGAAGTCCGGCGAGGTCACCGCGCGCGGGGCGAGGGCGAGCTCGCCGTACTCGCCGCCGGCCGCGGCGGCCGAGCGCTGCAGCACGCCCGGGTTGACCACGGCGCCGAGGATGGCGGCGGCGCGGGCGTCGTCGGAGAGCAGGCCGTCGATGGCGGCGGCGAGGTCGGCGACGACCTGGTCGTAGGACTTGTCGCCCTGGTCGGTGGCGATGCCGCCGCGCGGGATCAGCAGGTTCTGCGGGGTGGTGCACATCTGGCCGCTGTAGAGCGAGAGGGCGAAGGCCAGGTTGCCGAGCATGCCCTTGTAGTCGTCGGTGGAGTCGATGACGACCGCGTTGACGCCGGCCTTCTCGGTGTACACCTCGGCCTGCTTGGCGTGCTCCTCCAGCCAGTCGCCGAAGGCGGTGGAGCCGGTGTAGTCGATCAGCCGGATCTCGGGGCGGACGGCGAGGGTCTGGGCGACGGTGCCGCCCTCGTGCTCGACGGCCAGGCAGACCAGGTTGGGGTCGTAGCCGGCCTCGGCGAGCACCTCGCGGGCGGTCCGGACGGTCAGCGCGAGCGGCAGCACGGCGCGCGGGTGCGGCTTGACCAGCACCGGGTTGCCGGTGGCCAGCGAGGCGAACAGGCCGGGGTAGCCGTTCCAGGTGGGGAAGGTGTTGCAGCCGACCAGCAGCGCGAGGCCGCGCGGGACGACGGTGAACTCCTTGGTCATCACCAGCGGTTCGCGCTTGCCCTGGGGCTTGGTCCAGCCGGCCCGGCGGGGCAGCCGGGTCTGCTCGGCGTAGGCGTAGGTGACCGCCTCCAGGCCGCGGTCCTGGGCGTGCGGGCCGCCGGCCTGGAAGGCCATGCCGTAGGCCTGGCCGGTGGTGTGCATGACGGCCTGGCCGAACTCGTGGGAGCGGGCGTTGATCCGGTGCAGGATCTCCAGGCAGACGGCGGCGCGCTCCAGCGGGGTGGCGGCGGCCCAGTCGGGCCGGGCGGCGCTCAGCGCGGCGATCAGCGCGTCCGGGTCGGCGTGCGGGTAGCCGATGCCCAGCTCGATGCCGTACGGGGAGGCCTCGCCGCCGACCAGGTCGCCGTCGGCGGGGTGGCCGTCGAGGGTGAACGGCTGGCCGAGCAGGGCGTCGAAGGCGGCCTTGCCGTCCGCCGGGCCGCTCTCGCCGTACGCCTTCGGGAACTCGGGGTAGGGCGACCAGTAGTCGCGCTTGGCGGCGGCGTCGAGGGCGGCGTCCAGGGTGGCCTGGTGGCGCTCGACCAGTTCGCCGACGAGGGGGTGGGTGACCGCTGCGGACATCTGTGCGCTCCTCAGGAGGGAGGACGGGACACGTCACAGGGTAACCGAACGATCGGTCGGCTCAAGAGGGTGCAGGGGACGGAATCCGGGAGGACGCGCGGGGGTGGTGTCCGGAAACGTGCGGGCGTGGTGGCCGGAGAACGCGCGGGGGCGCGTCCGTCGTGGACGCGCCCCCGGGGGCCGGTGCGGGGCAGGGCCTACGGCACGCCCAGCTCGAAGATGACGTACCCCGCGTACCAGCCGGAGGCGACCGCGCCGAAACCCAGCACCGCGGCCAGCACCGGCCAGCTGAGCTTGCGCATCGCCACCGCGAGCGCGATCAGCAGCGGGAACGCCGGCAGCAGGTAGCGCGAGACGTTGCCGAAGATGCCGAGGCTCCCCAGCACCGAGACGATCGTGGCCAGCGTGTAGGCGGTGAGCACCAGCGGCGGGCGCAGCCGGATCAGCAGCACGATCAGCACCGGCAGGGTGAGCACGATCAGGGTGGCGAAGAGGTCCGGCACCGGGAACGCGAACGGGTAGTCGTTGCGGCCCAGCAGCACGCCGCGGATCGCGTGCCAGGTGCCCTGGCCCCAGTCGAAGTAGTGCAGCCAGGCGTCGTGCTGGAGCCGGAAGTAGCCGCCCCACTCGCCCATCCGCCAGCCCACCCAGGCCACGTAGCCGAGCAGGCCGACCGGGGCCAGCAGCATCGCGGTCAGCGGGCGCAGGATGCCGCTCTCGCGCCGGTACAGCTCCACCAGCGCGGCCAGGCCGACCGCGCCTATCAGCGCCGCGGCGGTCGGCCGGTTGAGCCCGGTGACCAGGGTGATCACCCCGGCGGCGACCCACTGCTTGGTCATCACGCAGTAGCAGGCCCAGGCGGCCAGCGCGACGAAGGTGGAGTCCGAGTAGACCGCCCACTCGGCGCCCGAGCCCGGGGCGATCGCCCAGATCCCGGCCGCGATCACGCCCGCCCTGGGGCCGGCCATCCGGTCCACCACGGCGTAGATCCCGGCGGCGGCGAACAGCGAGGCCACCACCGAGACCAGCATCCCGGCGCCGTACAGGCCGAGGCCGGTGACGTCCGAGGTCATCCGCATCAGGCCCGGGTAGAGCGGGAAGAACGCGGCGGAGTTCTGCTCGACGGAGAAGCCGACCGGGCCGTTGGGGATCTCGACCAGCGCCGGGTGGTAGCCGAACTGGGCCACCTGCTGGTACCACCAGCCGTCCCAGGTGGCCAGCACGTCCCAGGGGTTGGCGCCGCCGCCGAACCGGGCCGGCTTCTTGAGGTAGTCGCCGGAGAAGGAGAGCAGCTTCATGAAGACGGTGAAGCCGATCAGCTTCAGCACCGCGTAGCACCACACCGCCGGCCCGAACCGGACCACCAGGGCGCGGGCGCCTTCCCGCCAGCCGCCGCCGGGCACGCCCTCCGGATCATCGCTGCGCTGCTCGGGCACGTCGGAGGCGACGGCCGGTATTGCGTTCATTCGGACTGGACCCCACCCTGCTGGACGTGGACGATCGTCCGCCGAGTCTAGGGCCTGAGCCTCGGGGCCTGGTGTGGACCAACCGACCCGATCGCGTACGGCGCGGGGCGGCCGGGGATACTCGGAGGATGGCCGATCACAGCGCGCGTACCGCCTACACCGTGGAGTCACTGCTCGCGGTGACCGTCGACGTGTTCAACGAGCGCGGCTACGACGGCACCTCGATGGAGGACCTGTCCCGGGCGGCCGGGATCTCCAAGTCGTCCATCTACCACCACGTCCGCGGCAAGGAGGAGCTGCTGCGGCTGGCCGTCGGGCGGGCGCTGGACGGGCTGTTCGCGATCCTGGCCGAGCCGGCGGCGGTGCGGGGCCCGGCGGTGGAGCGGCTGGAGCACGTGGTGCGCCGCACCGCCGAGGTGCTGCTCGCGGAACTGCCGTACGTGACGCTGCTGCTGCGGGTGCGCGGGAACACGGCGACCGAGCAGTGGGCGCTGGAGCGGCGCCGGGAGTTCGACCACCAGGTCGCCGAGCTGCTGCGGGCGGCGGTCGCGGACGGTGCGCTGCGCGCGGACGTCGAGCCGCGGCTGGCCACCCGGCTGCTGTTCGGGATGATCAACTCGATCGTGGAGTGGTACCGGCCGGGCCTCAAGGGCACCGACGGCGTCGCGGACGCGGTCGTCCACCTGGCCTTCGACGGGCTGCGCGCGCGGTAGCCGCCGCCGGCCGGTGGCCGGGTGGCCGGTCCGGGGGGACCGGTCAGTCCGGGGGGACCTGGTCGGTCTCCTCGAAGATCAGCATGGTCCGGGTGCCGAGCACCTGGGGGATGGACTGGATGCTGCCCAGCACCAGCTCCCGCAGCGCGTGGTTGTCCGCGGTGTGCACCAGCAGCAGGACGTCGAAGTCTCCGCCGACCAGGGCGATGTGGGCGACCCCGGGGAGCTCCAGCAGCTGCTCCCGGACCGTGCGCCAGGAGTTCTGGACGATCTTCAGGGTGATGTACGCGGATGCGCCCTGACCTGCCCGTTCGTGGTCGACGCGGGCGGTGAAGCCGCGAATGATGCCGTCCTCGACCATCCTGGATATCCGGGCGTAGGCGTTCGCCCGGGACACGTGCACCCGCTCGGCCACCGAGCGGATCGAGGCGCGGCCGTCCTGCTGCAGCAGCCGCAGGATCGAACGGTCGACCCGGTCGAGTCTGGACATCTGTTCAGCCGACATGACCCCCCACCCTCGCCGATTGGACGCACTGCCACCAGTCGACCGCCGCTCAGGCCGAATGTCCACCACCTTGTCACGCTTCTGGTCAAGATGAACAGACGACCGAACAATCGGTAGGGAGCCCCCGCCACCCCAGGAGGTGCCCCGAGATGACCGTTCTCGACCACAGACACCACACGGCGGTGCCCGGCTGGACCCCCGGGGCCACCGCCCCGCGGACCGACCCGGCCCCCCTGCTCCCGGACGCCTCACCGGTCCGGGTGCTCGGCACCCCCGCGCTGGAGAAGTACGACCCCGCACTGCTGCGCGAGCTGTACCGCCGCCTGGTGGTCGGCCGCCGCTTCAACCAGCAGGCCACCACCCTGACCAAGCAGGGCCGGCTGGCCGTCTACCCGGCGTCCACCGGCCAGGAGGCCTGCCAGGTCGCCGCCGCGCTGGTGCTCGGCGAGGCCGACTGGCTGTTCCCCAGCTACCGCGACACCCTCGCGGTGGTCTCCCGGGGCGTCGACCCGCTGGAGGCGCTGACCCTGCTGCGCGGCACCGCCCACACCGGCTACGACCCGCGCGCCACCCGCACCGCCCCGCTCTGCACCCCGCTCGCCACCCAGGCCCCGCACGCCGTCGGGCTGGCGCACGCCGCCCGGCTGGCCGGCGAGCCGGTGGTCGCGCTGGCCATGCTCGGCGACGGCGGCACCAGCGAGGGCGACTTCCACGAGGCGCTGAACTTCGCCGCGGTGCTCCAGGCGCCGGTGGTCTTCCTGGTGCAGAACAACGGCTACGCGATATCCGTCCCGCTCAGCGCGCAGTCCGCTGCGCCCACCCTCGCCCACAAGGCCGTCGGCTACGGCATGCCGGGCCGGCTGGTGGACGGCAACGACGCCCCCGCCGTGCACGGCGTCCTGACCGAGGCGGTCGAGCGGGCCAGGACCGGCGGCGGCCCGACCCTGGTCGAGGCGCTCACCTACCGGGTCGAGGCGCACACCAACGCCGACGACGCCACCCGCTACCGCACCGACCCGGAGGTGGCCGCCTGGCGGGAGTACGACCCGATCCTGCTGATGGACCGCTCGCTGCGCGAGCTCGGCGTCCTGGACGACGCGCTGGTGCAGTCGGCGGCCGACGAGGCGGAGGCGTTGGCGGCCCGGATGCGGGCCGAGTTCCACGCCGACCCCGAGCTGGACCCGATGGCCCTGTTCACCCATGTCTTCGCCGAGCCGACCCCGCAACTGCGGGAACAGGCCGCCCAGTTGTCCGCCGAGCTGGCCGCCGAGGCCGAGGTGCAGCACTGATGAACCAGACGGCCACACCGACCCGTACGGCGAGCATGGCGCAGGCGCTCAACGCGGCGCTGCGCGACGCCCTGCGCGAGGACCCGACGGTGCACGTGCTCGGCGAGGACGTCGGCGCGCTCGGCGGCGTCTTCCGGATCACCGACGGGCTGACCGCCGAGTTCGGCCCCGACCGCTGCCTGGACACCCCGCTGGCCGAGGCCGGCATCCTCGGCACCGCGATCGGCATGGCGATGTACGGGCTGCGCCCGGTCGTCGAGATGCAGTTCGACGCCTTCGCCTACCCCGCGCTGGAGCAGCTGTTCTCGCACGTCGCCAAGATGCGCAACCGCACGGCCGGCCGGCTGCCGCTGCCGATCACCGTCCGCATCCCGTACGGCGGCGGCATCGGCGGGGTCGAGCACCACAGCGACGCCTCCGAGGCGTACTACGCGGCCACCCCCGGCCTGCACGTGGTCACCCCGGCGACGGTCGCCGACGCGTACGGGCTGCTGCGGGCCTCGATCGCCTCCGACGACCCGGTGGTCTTCCTGGAGCCCAAGCGGCTCTACTGGGGCAAGGACGCGTTCGACCCGGCCGCCCCGATCGAGCCGATCGGCCGGGCCGTGCTGCGGCGGCCCGGCACCTCCGCCGTGCTGATCACCTACGGGCCCTCGCTGCCGGTCTGCCTGGAGGCGGCCGAGACGGCGAAGGCCGAGGGCTGGGACCTCGCGGTGCTGGACCTGCGCACCCTGGTGCCGTTCGACGACGAGACGGTCTGCCGGGTGGTGCGCTCGCTCGGCCGGGCCGTGGTGGTGCACGAGGCGAGCGGCTTCGGGGGCACCGGCGCGGAGATCGCCGCCCGGGTCACCGAGCGCTGCTTCCACCACCTGGCCGCGCCCGTGCTGCGGGTGACCGGCTTCGACATCCCGTACCCGCCGCCGATGCTGGAGCACCACCACCTGCCCGGGGTGGACCGGATCCTGGACGCGGTCGCCCGGCTGCAGTGGGAGGACCGAGGATGATGCCCGTCGTGCGCGAGTTCCGGCTGCCCGACCTCGGTGAGGGACTCACCGGGGCCGAGGTGGTGCGGTGGCTGGTCGAGGTCGGCGAGGTGATCGCGGTCGACCAGCCGGTGGTGGAGGTGGAGACCGCCAAGGCCGTGGTGGAGGTGCCCTGCCCGTACGGCGGGGTGGTCACCGCCCGGTACGGCGGGGAGGGCGAGGAGATCGCCGTGGGCGCGCCGCTGGTGACGGTCGCGGTGGCTCCGGCGGACGGGGCTTCGCTGCTGGTCGAGGCGGCGGCCGGGATGCTGGCCGAGGCGGCGGCGGAGGTGGAGCGGCCGCTGGTCGGGTACGGGGTCGCGGAGCCGGGGAAGGGCGGGCGGCGGCGCCGGGTCGGGGCTGCGGCTGCTGTTCCTCCTGCTGGTGTTCCTGCTGCCGTTCCGGTTCCTGTTCCGGCTGTTGTCCCGGTTGTCGTTCCGGCTCCCGCGCTGGTGGTGCGGACCGCTCCGGGCGTGGTGCCGGTGATCTCGCCGCTGGTGCGGCGGCTGGCCCGGGAGCAGGGGGTCGATCTGGCCGCGCTCTCCGGCAGCGGCCCGGACGGGCTGATCATGCGCGCGGACGTCGAACGGGCGGTCGCGGCGAAGTCGGCGGCCCCGACGGCCCCGACGGCTCCGACGGCTCCGACGGCTCCGACGGCTCCGACGGCTCCGACGGCTCCGGCGCCGGTCGTGCGGGAGGGCGTCGTCCCGCTGCGCGGGCTGCGCAAGGCGGTGGCCGAGAAGCTCAGCCGCAGCCACCGGGAGATCCCCGCCGTGACCTGCTGGGTGGACACCGATGCCACCGAACTGATGCTGCTGCGGCGGCAGTTGAATGCCGCCCCGGGCCCGAAGGTGAGTGTGCTGGCGCTGCTCGCCCGGATCTGCACGGTCGCGCTGGCCCGCTTCCCGGAGCTCAACTCCAGTATGACGGAGGATGGTTCGGGCATCATCCGGCACTCGGCGGTGCACCTGGGCTTCGCCGCACAGGGCGAGCGGGGGCTCGTCGTCCCGGTGGTGCGGGACGCCCACGCCCGCACCACCGAGCAACTCGGCGAGGAGCTGGGCCGGTTGACCGAGGCGGCGCGCGACGGCTCGCTCACCCCGGCCGAACTGACCGGCGGCACCTTCACGTTGAACAACTACGGGGTGTTCGGCGTGGACGGCTCCACCCCGATCCTGAACCACCCCGAGGCGGCGATGCTCGGGGTCGGCCGGATCGTCGCCAAACCCTGGGTGCACGAGGGGGAGTTGGCGGTGCGCGAGGTCGTGCAGCTGTCGTTCACCTTCGACCACCGGGTCTGCGACGGCGGGACGGCGGGCGGTTTCCTGCGGTTCGTCGCGGACTGCGTGGAGCGGCCGGGGACGCTGCTGCGGCAGCTCTGAGCGCGGCTCGGTCGCCCTGGGTGGTGTGCTCCGCACCCAGGGCGACGGGGCGGCGGAACGAGGGAGAGTAGCGCGTCCCGGGCCCGGGTGTCCGGGCTTCGCGTGATTTGTCGGATGAGCAGTTCGGGCGTGCCACGCTGCCTAGGCGTCAGCAGAGACAAGCCAGGTGGTGGCGCAGGGCGGCCGGAGGCGAAACGATTCTCTTGGGTACTCGAAACGTTGCGGTGAAGTCCCGCAGAACACTTCTGGTCCGCACCGGGCACGGATCGGCGGGCGCCGCCTCCGTCCCGGGCCTGCCGGAGCTCCCGGCGGACGCGGGGCCGGATGCGGCGGACGCGACGGCGGACACGATGGTGCACGTGACGGCCGAGGTGACGGCGGCCGGAATGGCAGCCGGGATGGCGGCCGGACTGGGAGCCGCGAGGGCGGCCGGGGCGGGGCCCGAACGGCCGCCGATGCCGCTGGCCTCGCCGGACCTCCCGCCGCAGATCCCGGCCGAGGCGCCGACGGCCGTCCTCCCGGCGGTGCCTGCCCTCCCGTGGGTGCCCGCCCCGCCGGTGCAGCCGCCGGCCGTCCCCGCGCCCGACTACCCGGGGCCGCCGGCGGGGCCGCCCGCCGTGCCGCCTGCCGCCCCCGCGTTCCGGCCGCTGTTCACCGACGCTCCCGGCCTCAACTGGGCTGGCCCCGGCGACAGTTGGACCAGGGCCTGGGCCGCGCAGGAGCCCGCCGGGGGTCCCCCGGCCCAGCTGTCGGCCCCGTTGGCCGCCCCGCTGCCCGCCCCCGACCACAGCGTCCCCGGCCACGGGGCCCCCGACGGCAGCGCCTCCGGCCACAGCGCCTCCGCCGTCGAACAGCCGCTCACCGTACGGGACATCGAGCTGATCCGGGCCAGCCTGGCGGTCGTCGAGCCGGTCGCCGACCGCGCCACCGCGCACTTCTACGCGCTGATCTTCCTGCACCACCCCGAGGTCCGGGCGCTCTTCCCGGCGGCCATGGACGTCCAGCGGGACCGCCTGTTCCGCGCGCTGCTGGCTGCCGCCCGCAGCGCCGACGACCCGGCCGGCCTGCGCGTCCACCTCGGCGCGCTGGGCCGTGGCCACCGTCGGTACGGCACGCTGACCGGCCACTACGGCCCGGTCGGCGAGTGCCTGGTGCAGGCGCTGTCCAGGTACGCGGGCAGCCGGTGGGACGCCGAGACCGAGCTGGCCTGGCGCCGGGTCTACCGGCTGGTCTCCTCGATCATGATCGAGGCCGCCGAGGACGCCGCCCGCACCTCGCCGCCCTGGTGGCAGGGCGAGGTGGTCCGGCACGAGCGCCGCACCCGGGACGTCGCGGTGATCACCGTCCGGCCGGACCAGGCGTACCCGTACCGGGCCGGGCAGTACACCAGTCTGGAGACGCCCTGGTGGCCGCGGGTCTGGCGGCACTTCTCGTTCGCCTCGGCCCCCCGGCCGGACGGGCTGCTGACCTTCCACGTGAAGGCGGTCCAGGCGGGCTGGGTGAGCAACGCGCTCGTCCACCGGGCCGCGCCCGGGGACGTCCTGCGGCTGGGCCCGGCGGCCGGCACGATGACCGCCGACCACGTCGCCGGTGCGGACCTGCTCTGCCTCGGCGGCGGTACCGGCATCGCGCCGATCCGCGCGCTGGTCGAGGAGGTGGCCGAGCGTGGCACGCCGGTCGGCGCCGTCGACGTGTTCTACGGGGCCCGCCGCGCCGCCGACCTGTACGAGCTGGACGGGCTGGACGAGTTGGCCCGGCGGCTGCCGTGGCTCACGGTGCGGCCGGTGCTCTCCGGCACCGGGCCGGCCGAGGGTGCGCTGACCGGCGAACTCCCCGAGGTGGTGGGCCGGTTCGGGCCGTGGGCCGGGTGGGAGGCGTTCCTCAGCGGGCCGCCCGCGATGGTCCGCCGGGGCGTCGGGGTGCTGCTGCGCTCGGGCGTGGCGGCCGAGCGGATCCGGCACGACCTGGTGGGCGACCTCGCGGCGGGGTGATCGGGCGGTCCCGGCGGGTGAATCAGCCGGGATCGGGATCGGGATCGGGATCGGGAGCGGTCGGCGGGTCGGCGGGTCAGCCGGTGGGCCGGTCAGCCGAGGTCCGGGGCGAGCAGCGCGCGGACGCCCTCGATGTTGGCCGCCAGGTACGCCCGCAGCCGGGGCGGGACGACGTTGACGGACGTCACCCCCTCGCGGGTGAACGGCAGCCGGACCACCTGGTACTCGCCGTTGGGCTCGTCCACCTCGGGGCCGTGCCGCCGGCTGAGGTCCATCGAGGCGAGCCGGCAGGCGAAGAAGTGCTGCACCTTGACCCCGTGCGGGTGGAGCAGGGTGCCGTCGTCATGGTGCGTGTGGCTGATGGTGTCGACGAAGGCGGGCACCACGTCGACGATCTTGCCGCCGAGTTCCTCGTCCACCTCGCGGTGCAGCGCCTCGACCACGGTGCGGTCGCCGCGCTCGACCCCGCCGCCGGGAGTGATCCAGTACGGCTGGGGCGAGCCGGGCCGGACCCGCCGGATCAGCACGATCGAGGCCGGGCCGTACGGGTCGTCCGGGTCGAGCTCCAGCAGGATCGCCCGCGCGGTGCGCTTCACCACCGGGCGGGGCGGCGGGGTTCGGTTGTCGGGGCCCATGGCGACCTCCGGGGCTGGAGCGTTGTGCGGGAGTCTCCCGCGGGACGGTCCGGCCGAAACCCGCCCGAACCGGTGCGTCCGTTCGGGGGCGGGGAGTAACTGCGGATAGATCTTGGATCGCGAAGGTGAATCTTGAACTGATCTTCCAAATATCGATAGATCTTGACTTTCACCTTCGAATCGAAGGATTTTGCCGAGTGATCGGTGTAAGAGTGATTGCAGGGAGGTCGTCCCTGTGCTGCAATGAGCCACTATCGGGCAGATCGGAGGGCTTCGCTCCGGATGCCCTTTCTGTGCATTGACTCGGGCTGGGGGATGGACGTGGCCATGGATCAGATCGCAGAGCCGTCCAGGACGGTCCGCACCGGGCGCGTCGCCAGGTCGCCGACGCCCACCTCGCCGGGCAAGGGCCGGGGCCCCACCCTGATCGGCTCCGTCCAGCGGGCGCTGCGGCTGCTGGAGGCCGTCGGGGGATTCCGGCAGGGCGCCACCGCCAAACAACTGGCCCGCGCCGCCGGACTGCCGCTCGGCACCGCCTACCACCTGCTGCGCACCCTCACCCACGAGGGCTACCTCCGGCGCTCCGACGGCCGGTTCTTCTACGGGGAGTCGGTCAACGGCATAGGCCGGGCCGACGACCGGCAGTCCGACCGGCACGACCTGCGCACGCGGATGCAGCGGTTACGGGACGAACTCGGGGCGCCTGTCTACTTCGCGCTCTACCGGGACGGCGAGATCCACGTGGTGGACGTCGCCGACGACCCCGGGCGGCCCGCCGTCCAGCCCTGGGCCGACCTCCGTGCCACCGGCCACGCGCACGCCATCGGCCAGTGCCTGCTCGGCCAACTGTCCGAGGAGGAGCGCCGTGACCACCTCGCCCGCCACCCGCCGGTCGGGCTCACCCCCTCCACCGTCACCGGCGAGGCCGCCGTCCTGCGCCGGCTCGCCTCCCTGCGACCGACCATGCCCGTCCTGGAACGTCAGGAGTACGCGCTCGGCACCGTCTGCGCGGCCGTCCCCATCACCGTCGGGCCGATGGTCGCCACCATGGCCCTCTCGCTGCCCGTCGAACAGGCCGACCGGCTGACCGTCGTCGCCGGCCAACTGCGGCGCAGCGTGGGCGCGATGGGGCCGTCGTTCGTCCTCTGACGCTCCTCGCGCCGGTACGGATCCCGTTCGTTCACCATTTGAAAAAGCACGCCTTGTCCACTACGTCCCCAAACATGGACGATGGTGACCTAACGGGGATTGGTTGCACAAAAACGTCAGAAAACGCCCCACGCACAGCAATTGACGATTTCGGCCCCACATTCGAAGCCCCGGCCCCCGCTCCCGCCCCACATTCCCGCCCCACATCCCCGCTCCCCAACCCCGCCCCCACCCCACGGCCCACCCGGCCGGCCCCACGAGAGGTACTGGCGCCATGCAGCACAGCACAGTCCAGGGACACCTGGTGATGAACCTCGTGGTCTCGCACGAGCTCTCCTTCCGCATCGTGGTGGACCTGGACTACGAGCCCGACGACCCGTACGCCGTCCGGTTCACCTTCCACCTGCCCGGCGACGAACCCGTCACCTGGGTGTTCGCGCGCGAGCTGCTGCTCGACGGCATCAGCCGGCCCTCCGGCGAGGGCGACGTGCACATCCACCCGGTCGGCGAGGAGCTCACCGAGGTCTGCATCGTGCTGCACTCCCCCGAGGGGGACGCCCTGCTGCGGGCCTCGGCGCCGCCGCTGGTCGCCTTCCTGGCGCGCACCGACCGGCTGGTGCCGATGGGCCAGGAGATCACCGGGCAGGAGCTCGACGCCGAGCTCGCGGACATCCTCCGGGGATGTGAGAACGCGGGGTGAGCGGTGGCCGCACCGCCGCCACCGACGAAGGGGCCCGCGCCGGGTGAACCACCCGGGCGCGGGCCCCTCTCGTGTCGGGCCGGTCGGTGACCGGCCAGGTCGGGTTCGGCCAGTCGGTGCCCGGCCACGGCCGAGGTCAGTCGTCGTCCAGGGCCAGGTGCAGCCCCCACGAGACCAGGCTGATGATCAGCGAGCCGAGCAGCGCGGGCACGAAGCCCGTGACGTTGAAGTCCAGGTGCAGCTTCCCCGCGGCCCAGGAGGTCAGCCACAGCATCAGGGCGTTGATCACGAAGGTGATCAGTCCCAGGGTGAGGATGAACAGCGGGAACGAGAACAGCTTGACCAGCGGCTTGATCAGGAAGTTGACCAGGCCGAAGACCACGGCGACGGCGACCACCGTCAGGGCCTTGTGCCCCAGGTCGGCCTTGCCGCTCGCGAGTTGGATACCGTTGACGATCCAGGCGGCGACCCAGATGGCCACCGCGTTGATGACTGTCTTGATGAGGAAACCCTTCATGACGCCCAAGCCTGGCAGGCTCCGCCGCCCCGGGGGAAGCTCTCCTCGGACATGTTGGCGCTCCCGCCGGACATCTTGGCGCCCCCGGTCCGGTGCCCGTGGTGTTGAATGCCCGTGGCCCGTACGGAGGATGGACGAAGGAGGGGAGCAGCGGTGAAGCTGTTCCGGTTGGACGAACTGGACGTCGAACGCGCGGCGAACGACGGCGCGTACCTGCGCTTCCTGCGCGAACCGCGGATGTCCGCCGGGCTCTACGCGCTCTCCCCCGGCGACACCGACCCGCAGACCGCGCACGACCAGGACGAGATCTACCAGGTGATCAGCGGTCGCGCCGAACTGACCGTCGGCGCCGAGACCGCCACGGTCGGCCGCGGCACCGTCGTCTACGTCCCGGCCGGCACCCCGCACCGCTTCCACCACGTCACCGAGGAGCTGCGGGTCCTGGTGGTGTTCTCCCCGCCCGAGGGCTGACCGTCCGCGGACCGACCGTCTAGGGTCCTGGGCATGAGCAAGAGCCTGACGGAAGAACTCTGGGCGGCCATCGAGCCGGTGTACGCCGAGATCCTCGCCCACCCCTTCATCGGCGGCCTCACCGACGGCACCCTGCCGCGTGCGGCCTTCCGCCACTTCGTCGTCCAGGACTCGCACTACCTGCGCGACTACGCCCGCGCGCTCGCCGTCTGCGCCGCCAAGGCGCCCGGCGAGGAGGACGTGCGGGCCTTCGCCGACGACGCGGTCGGCGCACTGGCGGCGGAACAGGGCATGCACGCCGAGTTCCTGACCGCCTTCGGCGGCAGCGCCGAGGAGGCCGCCGCCGAACCGGTGCTGCCCACCACCCGGGCCTACACCAGCTACCTGCTGGCGACCGTCTACGGCGGCTCCTTCGCCGAGGCCGTCGGCGCGGTGCTGCCCTGCTACTGGATCTACGCCCGGGTCGGCGAGGCGCTGCTCGCCCAGGGCTCCCCCGACCCGCTGTACGCCAAGTGGATCGCCACCTACGGCGACGAGGCGTTCCAGTCCGTCGTCCGCCGGGTGCTGGCGCTCACCGACCGCCTCGGCGAGGAGATCTCCCCGGCCGAACGGCGCCGGGTCGTCGAGCACTTCACGACCACCTCGCGCTACGAGTGGATGTTCTGGGACGCCGCCTGGCGCGGTGAGCGCTGGCCGGTCTGACCGCTGGTCGCAGGGGGTGCGGGGCCCTTCCCGGGGGTCGTCCCCGAGTCCCGCACCCGGGTCTCCCCGGGGCCCCGGGTCGGGGTGATCTAGGGGTTCTCTCCGGGCCGACGGGCCTCGTTCCGGCACTCGTGTCCCCGTACGATCGAAGTACCGAAAGCAAGCGGGATGCGGCACCGGACGGCAGCCGACCCCACGGGGAGAGAAGGAACGGTCATGGCTGAGCTCTGGAAGTCGCTGCCCTCCTGGGTGCGGAACATCGTCATCCCGGTGCTGGTCCTGGTGCTGCTCTGGAACATCCTGGGATTCGTCTTCGGTGTCGTCGGCGCCCTGCTGAGCATCATGATCAAGGTGCTGGTCGTCGCCGGCATCGCCGCCGCCGTGGTGGTCCTGGTGAAGAAGGCCGCCAAGGGCTGAGCCGCTGCCCGAGGCCCGGCCCCCTGGACGGGGGGCCGGGCCTTCGGCGTTCCTGGCGCGGCGTCCGGCCTGGTGGGGGCGTGCTGGACCTGCGGCGATCGGCTCGCTACGGTGTTGGGCGTCATGTGCAGGCAACACCGCCTGCCGACGCGGGAGCTCGGAGCACCGGGCTGAGAGGGCGCTGACCGGGACGTCGACGGACGGACCGACGGCTGCGTCGACCGCAGGAACCTGACCGGGTAATGCCGGCGTAGGGAGTATGAGGTCAGATGACCACGTTCGAAGCACAGCCGCAGCCTGCCCGCAGCACCGGGAACAGCGGCACTGAGGTCGGCGATACCGCCACCGCCACCGCCACCGTCACCAGCGCGGGCACCGGCTACCCCACCCCGGCCTGGCGCAAGGCCTACCGCGAAGGGTCCCGGCCCGACCTGCGGGTCCCGTACCGCGAGGTGCAGCTCACCAACGGCAGGACCGTCCCGCTGTACGACACCTCCGGCCCGTACACCGACCAGGCCTACGAACCCGACGTGCGGCGCGGCCTGCCCGCCCTGCGCGACGCCTGGATCCGCCAGCGCGGCGACGTCGAGGAGTACGACGGCCGCGAGGCGCGCCCCGAGGACGACGGGATCAAGCACACCTCGCCGCGCGGCGGGAACCTGCGCAACCTGGACGCCGTCTTCCCGGGCCGCCCGCGCCGCCCGCTGCGCGGCCGCGGCGATGTCGCCGTCACCCAACTCGCCTACGCCAAGCGGGGCGTGGTCACCCCCGAGATGGAGTTCGTGGCGCTGCGCGAGGGCCTCGCCCCCGAGTACGTGCGGGCCGAGGTGGCCCGCGGCCGGGCCGTCATCCCGGTCAACGTGAACCACCCCGAGGTGGAGCCGGCGATCATCGGCACCAACTTCCTGGTGAAGATCAACGCCAACATCGGCAACTCCGCCGTCACCTCCTCGATCGAGGAGGAGGTGGAGAAGATGACCTGGGCCACCCGTTGGGGCGCCGACACCGTCATGGACCTCTCCACCGGCCGCAACATCCACACCACCCGCGAGTGGATCCTGCGCAACTCCCCCGTGCCGATCGGCACCGTGCCGCTCTACCAGGCCCTGGAGAAGGTCGACGGCAAGGCCGAGGACCTGAGCTGGGAGGTGTACCGGGACACCGTCATCGAGCAGTGCGAGCAGGGCGTCGACTACATGACCGTCCACGCCGGCGTCCTGCTCCGGTACGTCCCGCTGACCGCCCGCCGCAAGACCGGCATCGTCTCGCGCGGCGGCTCGATCATGGCCGCCTGGTGCCTGGCGCACCACCAGGAGAACTTCCTCTACAGCAACTTCGAGGAGCTCTGCGACATCCTCGCGCGCTACGACGTCACCTTCTCGCTCGGCGACGGCCTGCGCCCCGGCTCCATCGCGGACGCCAACGACGAGGCGCAGTTCGCCGAACTGCAGACCCTCGGCGAACTCGGCCGGATCGCCCGCGAGCGCGACGTCCAGGTGATGATCGAGGGCCCGGGCCACGTCCCGATGCACAAGATCAAGGAGAACATGGATCTCCAGAAGGAGATCTGCGACGAGGCGCCGTTCTACACCCTCGGCCCGCTCACCACCGACGTCGCCCCCGGCTACGACCACATCACCTCGGGCATCGGCGCCGCGATGATCGCCTGGTGGGGCACCGCGATGCTCTGCTACGTCACGCCCAAGGAGCACCTGGGCCTGCCCAACCGCGACGACGTCAAGACCGGCGTGATCACCTACAAGATCGCCGCCCACGCCGCCGACCTCGCCAAGGGCCACCCCGGCGCCCAGGACTGGGACGACGCCCTCTCCGACGCCCGCTTCGAGTTCCGCTGGGAGGACCAGTTCAACCTGGCCCTCGACCCGGAGACCGCCCGCGCCTTCCACGACGAGACCCTTCCCGCCGAACCCGCCAAGACGGCCCACTTCTGCTCCATGTGCGGCCCGAAGTTCTGCTCGATGAAGATCAGTCAGAAGATCCGCGCCGAGCACGGCGACGGTTCCAGCGCCGTGGAGACCGAGTTCGACGCCGAGGCCCTGGCGGGCATGGCGGAGAAGTCCGCCGAGTTCGCCGCCCAGGGCAACCGGGTCTACCTTCCGCTGGCCGACTGACGCATCACATGTGAGAGCGACCCCGAGAGGTTTCGCCTCTCGGGGTCGCTCTTCGCGGTTCCGCCGCTCGTCTGCTGAGGCCCGAGGGTCGATTCAGCGGGTATCTGCATTTTGCAGATACCCGCGCTATAATGCAGGCATGACAGTCCTCACGATCCGGGACGTCCCGGACGACCAGATCCAGACCTTGAAGGTTCGCGCAGCGCAGGCCGGCAAGTCGCTCCAGGCGTTCATGCAGGACCTGATCGCCAAGGAGGCATCCAAGCCCACGATGGCGGAGATGATGGACAGGCTGAACCGGGAGACCACTGCCACCGTCAGCACCGCCGATGTCCTCGCGGCGATTGATGAGGGGCGGGCCGGGCGTTGATCGTCATTGACTGCTCCGCGCTGGTCCTGGTTCTCACGGCCCACGGCCCTGACGGGCAGCTGGTCCGCAGCCGGGTGGCCGAGGCCGGGGACGTCTACGCACCCACCCTCCTGGACTACGAGATCCAGTCAGCCCTCCTCGGCATGAAACGTGGCGGCAAGCTGACCGAGAGGGAAGTGGAGAGGGCGATCACCGCGTACCGGATGCTTCCCATTGCCAAGCGGGAAACGTTGCCCTTCTGGGACCGGGTGAAGAACCTGCACGCGAACCTCAGCGCCTACGACTCTCAGTACGTCGCCTTGGCGGAGGCCCTGGGCGTACCGCTGATCACCAGCGACGCAAGGATCAAGCGCAGCGGTGCGGCCAAGTGCGAGATCGAGGTCTTCGCCTCGATCCACCCTTGACCGGCGCAGCGCCTCGGCGTGCGGCTGCCGTAGGAGGGACGGGTGGCTGGCGGAGCGGTGATCCGCTCTGATACTGATGCCGCCATGAATCAGCAGAGCAACGGCCAACCCGATGTCGCCGGTTGGGCGGAGGAGTCCCGCGAGTTCACGCGGGAGATGCTGGCCGTCATCGGTGAGCGCGAGGACCTGATGCAGACCAATCCGGGTAGGGCCGTCCGCATCGTCGGAGAGGAGCTCGCCGAGTGGGCGACCTACCCCGAACTGTCCGAGGACGAGTGGGCCAGGGCCCACATGCTGCTGATGCTCTTCGCCGGCGAGTTCCTGATCAGTGCGTACGAGGCCCGTTGGGACTGGCTGGTCGACGCGTCCTCGCCTCTCGGGGGCCGCTGGGTCGTCACCGGGTTCACCCATCCGCTGGGACAGGAGACGGCGCCCGTCGACGTCGGGTGGCTCGCGCACGAGGCGAGGGTCGACGGAACGTTCAGCCTCGCCCAGGTGATCAACCGGGCGCTCGCGCTGTCCATGATCCGGGTGTTCAGGTGACGTCGTCGGGGCTGGTGAAGGCGGGGCTGGTGTAGCCGGGGGTGGTGAAGTCGGGGGCCGGGGTGGGGACGGTGCCGGGGCTGGTGAAGTCGGGTGAGGTGTAGTCGGCGGTGGGGACGGGGCCCGGGCTGGAGAAGTCGGGTGAGGTGTACCCCGGGCTGGTGAAGTCGGGGGCGCCGGCGGGGACGGCGGGCAGGTGGGTGTGCAGGTAGGGGAGCAGGCCGCGGTCGCGCAGCGCGGTGCGCCATTCGCGGTGGGCGTCGGCGAGTTCGGCGGCGAGTTCGGGGTCGGTGCCGGCCGGGGCGGCGGCGCCGCCGTCGCGTATGGCGGTGAGGACGAGTCCGATGATGCCGATGGCCATCGCGGCGACTCCGGCGGCGAGGGCGACCCAGCCGGCGGTGACGAGGCTGCGGGCGAGGGTGAGGTCGGGGTTGGCGGCGCGCAGCAGGTAGCCGATGAGCAGCAGGACCAGGGCGGCGGTCCAGGCGAGGACCGGGGTGAGCACGGTGAGGACGGGGAAGATCCCGGCGCCGCCGTTGGCGGAGCGCAGTTGGGTGAGCAGCCCGGGGGCGGTGGGCTCGGTGCCCGGGGGCGGCGGGGGTGTGGTGCGCAGGGTCTCGCGCAGCCGGGTGTAGTGCGTGTACTCGGTGGCGGCCGCGGCGGCGATGGCGTCGGCGTCGCGCAGGCCGCGGATGCGCAGCTGGTCGGCGGTGAGCGCGCCGGGGGCGCGCAGGGCGGTGAGGACGGTGTGGTCGCGCAGGGCTTCGGCGAGGAGGCGCTCGTATTCCGGGCGGTCCTCGGCGAGCAGCGGCGGGGGGTTGGTCATGGGGACCCCGTTCATGCGGACCCCGGTTCGCTCCGCCCCAGGGGCCGCGGGACCCTCAGGGGCGCCGAAACGGGCGCGGAGGCGAGCCGCCGGACGGGCGGCCGGGTGTGGTGTGCCTCATGTTAGGGGCGGGCGCGGCCGTGCTGACAGTCGGTTTCCGGAATTTCGCGCCCCGGCCCGCGCGCGTGCGGTGGCCCGGGCGCCGGGAACGCCCGTTCGACCGGCCCCGGTCCGCAGGCCTCAGTTGACGGGGAGTCGGGCGACGAGCAGGCGCCCTTCCATGGTGACGCCGCCGTCCATGGCCACCGCGAGGTCGTCGGCGTAGACGTAGGGGCCGGGGATGTGCGGCGGCTGGCCGTCGTCGGCGTGCACCGCGCCGGTGAGGTACGGGATGGGGCTGTGCCCGTGCACGATGCGGGTGCCGCCGTAGGTGTCGAGGAGCTCGTGGACGGCCGTCGGGCCGGCGTCGCCGCGGAAGGCGAAGCGCTTGGTGAAGCGGCGGAAGCAGTCCCACCACTCGTCGACGCCCTCGTCGGCGAGCAGGCTGTGGACGGCGTCGTTGACGTCGGGGATGGACTCGCCGTACTCCAGGTACGCGGTGGTGTCGGAGTGCAGCAGCAGGTGGCCGTCCTCCAGCGCGATGGCGGGCAGCCGGGAGAGCCAGCTGATGTGGTGGCCCTCCAGCCGGTCCAGGTCGTGCTGCTGGCCGCCGTTGAGCCGCCAGGCGGCGAGGAAGGAGGCGGTGCCGGCGGTGGACTGGACGGGTTCGTCGCCGTACCGGGCGGCGCCGAGGAAGAGCAGTTCGTGATTGCCCATCAGGGCGCGGCAGTAGCCGCCGGCGGCGGCGGCTTCGGCGGCGAGCTGCATCACGAGGTCGATGACGCCGATGCCGTCGGGGCCGCGGTCGGTGAAGTCGCCGAGGAACCAGATCCGGGAGCGGCCGGCGGACCAGTGGCCTTCGGCGTCGATCAGGCCCTGGTGGCGCAGCTCGGCGCGCAGCTCCTCCAGGTAGCCGTGCACGTCGCCGACGACGTAGAGCGGGCCGGGGGGCTCGCCGGGGCCGGGGGCGGGGTACGGGTAGCTGGGCGCGGAGGGGTCGGGCAGCGGCGGGCCGAGTTCGATGGTCGGCGGGTCGTCGCGGCCGGGGGCCTGGTGGGCGTGGTCCTGGTGGGCGGGGGACTGCTGGTCGGGCAGGGTCGGCTCGTAGCCGGGGTGGTCCTGGTGGGAGCCGGCGTGGTCCTGGTGGGAGCCGGCGTGGTCCTGCGGGGAGAAGAGCGGGGCGTTCTCCGGGGCGTGCACGGTGTGGTCCTGCCCGTCGGCGGGCCAGTGCTGCTCCAGGTAGCGGGCTCCGCCGTAGCCGCTGTAGGTCTCCGCTTCGTACGGCGTGCCGGGGTAGCCGGTGGCGGGCTCCGGTTCGTAGTAGGTGCCGTACGGCAGCACGTCGAGGTCCGGCTGGTGGCGGGGGCCTGAGTCGGGGTGTTCAGGCCCGGGGAAGCGGTCCTCGGGTGTCATTCGCCCATCATAGGAAGACCACTCTCCCGGCGTCGTCACCTGGTGGGTATCCAATCCTCCGGAGCGTCAGCCGGGCCGTCCCGCAAGGTCCGTTTTGTCCCGGCTCGGTATGGTCTAGACCTCGCCCGGGAGTCGGGGAGGGCTGACGGTGGTGCGCGGGCTCCGGCGCTGGGAGGACGCGCGAACGATCAGCTCGGTCGGCATCAGGGTGCCCGGTGGCGGGCCGGTGCCGGCGGTGCGGAAGCGCGGCGGGAAGAGCCGGGCGATGTCGACGCCCGTCCCCGAGTCGACGCCCTCGATGGCGTCGATGAGCAGGTTGACCACGGTGGTGCCGATCCGGCGCGGCTTGAGGGAGAGCGTGGTGATCGGCGGTTCGGTGGTGGCGTAGACGTCGCTCTCGCTGCAGCAGACCAGCAGCAGGTCGTCGGGGACCCGCAGGCCGTAGCGGCGGGCGGCGGCGAGCAGGTCGGTGCCGTTGGGGTCGAACAGGCCGTAGACGGCGTCGGGCCGGTCGGGGCGGGCGAGCAGCCGGTCGGCGGCGACGGCGCCGGCGGCCGGGTCGTGCGCGGGGTAGGCCTCGTAGACCGGCTCCTGTCCGACCTTGGCGCACCAGCCGAGGTAGGCCTCGGTGGAGAGCCGGGTGTAGGTGTCGGTGCTGGTGCCGGTGAGCAGGCCGATGCGGCGGGCGCCGGCCTCGGAGAGGTGGTCGAGGATGCCGAGCACGGCGGCCTCGTGGTCGTTGTCGACCCAGGCGGTGACCGGGCAGTTGCCGGGCTTGCCGTCGCTGACGACCGGGACGCCGGACCGGTACAGCTCGCTGACCAGGGGGTCCTGGTCGGGCGGGTCGATCACCACGGTGCCGTCCAGGGCGATGTTGCCCCAGACGTCGTGGCGGGAGGAGGCGGGCAGCACCACGAGCGCGTAGCCGCGGCCGAGGGCGGCGCTGGTGGCGGCCCGGGCCATTTCGGCGAAGTACGCGAACTCCGTGAAGGTGAACGGTTCTTCACCGTAGGTCGTGACGGTCAGCCCGATCAGGCCGGACCGTCCGGTGCGCAGGGTGCGGGCGGCCGCGGAGGGCCGGTAGCCGAGGCGTTCGGCGACCTCGCGCACCCGGCTGCGGGTCTCGTCGGGCAGGCGGCCCTTTCCGTTCAGCGCGTCGGAGACGGTGGTGATCGACACTCCGGCGGCTGCTGCCACATCCCGGATGCCGGCCCGCTCCAGACGCCGTGAGGTGGTGGGACGCCGACCGCTCTGGTTGGCTGCTGCTGTCATGGCGGACCGATCGTATGGCTCCTGACAAGGGTCTGTGACCGGCGCATCGGGAGCCCTTGGAGATACGTTTCTCCAAGAGTGAGCCGTGGTGCGCTCCTTCGATACCCGCACGAAACCAGCCGTCTTACCTCTGACATGTGCCAAAGGAACCCGGCAGAATGGCTGATCTGCGCCTGTCACCCGACCGGGCATCTCACCCCTACGGGTGAGCGCGGTCGGTATCGTTCAAGGCACCCGACCGGGGTGCCCCGGACGCGTTCCGAGATCCCCGGCACGGTGGCGATCCCACAGGTGGCGGGGGCGGCCGCACCGGAGAACACGCGCAGAACACGCGCCGAACGCGTGCCGAACGCGCGCGGACAGCATCGAGAAGGAGTAGGACCGTGACGAGTACGTCAGCGCAGGGCCCGCGGCTGCGGCCGACCCTGGACGGCATCCCCACCTACAAGCCCGGCAAGCCGGCCGGCGCCGACGCGTACAAGCTGTCCTCCAACGAGAACCCGTACGACCCGCTGCCCGGCGTGCTGGAGGCGGCGGTCGCGGCGGCCGGCTCGCTCAACCGCTACCCCGACATGGCCGTCGGCGAGCTCAGCGAGGTACTGGCCGAGCGCTTCGGCGTGCCCGTCGAGCACATCGCCACCGGCACCGGCTCGGTCGGCGTCGCCCAGTCGCTGATCCTCGCCACCGCGGGCCCCGGCGACGAGGTGGTCTTCGCCTGGCGCTCCTTCGAGGCGTACCCGATCATCACCCAGGTCGCCGGCGCGACCCCCGTCCCGGTGCCGATCACCGAGGCCGGCGACCACGACCTGGACGCGATGCTCGCCGCGATCACCCCGAAGACCCGGCTGGTGTTCGTCTGCAACCCCAACAACCCCACCGGCAACGTGATCCACCGCGCCGAGCTGGAGCGCTTCCTGGACGCCGTCCCGTCCGACGTCCTGGTGGTCGTCGACGAGGCGTACATCGAGTTCATCCGCGACCCCGAGGTGCCCAACGGCATCGACCTCTACCGGGACCGCCCCAACGTCTGCGTGCTGCGCACCTTCTCCAAGGCGTACGGCCTCGCGGGCATGCGGGTCGGCTTCGCGATCGCGCACGAGCCGGTGGCCAACGCGCTGCGCAAGACCGCCGTCCCGTTCGGCGTCAGCCAGCTCGCCCAGAACGCCGCCGTCGCCTCGGTGCGCGCCGAGCAGGCGCTGCTGGAGCGGGTGGACGCGCTGGTCGAGGAGCGCACCCGGGTGGTGGCCGGGCTGCGCGCCCAGGGCTGGGAGATCCCGGACTCGCAGGCCAACTTCGTCTGGCTGGGCCTCGGCGAGCGCTCGCAGGAGTTCGCCGTCGCGTGCGCCGAGGCCGGGGTGATCGTCCGGCCGTTCCCGGAGGGCGTCCGGATCTCGATCGGCGAGACCGAGGGCAACTCGATCTTCCTCTCGGTGGCCGAGGCGTTCCGCAAGACGCTCTGACCGGCGGTTTCTTAGTTTTCGCAGGCTCTTTCGCAGGTTCCGCAGGGGCGCACCGGTTCGCGGTGCGCCCCTGCGGCGTTTCCGGCTCCCCGGGCCGCCCTCCCGGGCGCTGCCGGATGGCTGGAGATCACCGGAACTCACTGGGAGCCCGCTGGGAGTTCGGCCAACGACGGCCCACGGCGGGGCCAAGGCGCCCGCGCGAACCGGGTGGTGTGACCGGAATGCCCGGATCCGCCCGGTCAGTCTTCTCCCAGCCCGCGCCCAGGGCTCCGCAAGAGCGCCCAGGAAAGCTGTCCGGCATGAAGGTGCTCCCGCGACGGCGAGGCGTCGTCCTCGTCAACTCCGCGCTCGGCGTGGCGCTCCTGGGCGGTGCCGCCCTGGTGTACGCCACAGTGAACAGCGGCACCAGTGCCGCCGCCGGCAAGACCCAGATCCGTACGGCGACCGTGGCCAAGGGAACGGTCCTGGCCACCGTGTCCGGAACCGGCACCCTGGTCTCACCGACCGACGCGGCCCAGGACTTCGCGACCGGCGGTCGGCTCACCTCGGTCAAGGTCGCGGTGGGGGACGCCGTCAAGAAGGGCCAGGTGCTCGCCACCGTCGACACCACGGCCGCCCAGCAGCAGGTGGACGCCGCCCAGGCGTCCCTGACCACGGCCAACGCCAACCTCACCAAGGCGCAGGCCGGTGTCACCACCACGACCACCCAGCCGCTGCCGGGTGCGACCTCCGGCGCCGCCGGCAACGGCGGTGGTGGTGGGGACCGCGGAGCGGGCGCGAACAGCACGCCCGCTCCGCAGACCACCACCATCACCACCACCAAGGTCGACGACGCGGCCGTCGCCCAGGCCCAACAGCAGGTCGCCACCGCGCAGACCACCCTCGCCAACGCCCAGGCGGCGCTGACCGGCACCACCCTGACCGCCTCGGTGGACGGGACGGTCGCGTCCGTATCGGCGAAGGTCGGCGACACCGTGGGCGGCGTGAGTTCCGGCGGCTCGTCCGGCTCCACCGGGTCGTCCGGGTCGACCGGCAAGTCGTCCACCGGCAGCACCGCTTCGGGCGGCGCGCCGAGCGGCTTCATCGTGCTGACCAACCCGACCGGGATGCAGGTCACCGCCAACTTCTCCGAACTGGACTCGCTCAAGCTCAAGAAGGGCGAGGCGGCCACCGTCACCCTGAACGCGCAGTCCGACACCAAGCTCAACGCCAGTGTCCTGTCCGTCAGTTCGCTGCCCAGCAGCAGCGGCGGCAGCGCCGGTTCGACGGCCGTCCAGTACGCCGCCACGCTCCAGCTCAGCGGTGACACCAGCGCGCTGCGCACCGGCCTCAGCGCCACCGTCCAGGTGATCACCGGCGAGGCGGACAGCGCGCTGTCGCTGCCCACCGCCGCGCTCTCCGGCACCGGCGCCAGCCGCACCGCGACCGTGGTGCACCCGGACGGCTCCAGCGAGCGGGTCAGCGTCGGGGTCGGCGTCGAGGGCGACAGCACGGTGCAGGTGGTCTCCGGACTGAAGGAGGGCGACAAGGTCGAACTCCCCACCACCAGCGGCGGCAACGGCTTCCCGAACGCCTCCTTCCCGGGGATCGGCGGCGGCCAGGGCCGTGGCGGCCAGGGCGGCGGCGCCGGACTGGCGGGCGTCGGCGGTGGCGGCGGTGCCGCCGGCGGCGGGGCCGGCCGGGGCGGTAAGGGCTGAGCATGCGTCACGTCATCGACAAGCGCGTCCCGGCGGCGCCCCCGCCCGTCATCCAGCTGCGCCGGATCACCAAGGCGTACGGGCACGGCGACGCCGTCGTGCACGCGCTGCACGGCCCGGAGGACCCGGACACCGGCGGCCCGCTCGGCGTCAGCCTGAACATCCACCAGGGCGACTACGTCGCGGTGATGGGCAGCTCCGGCTCCGGCAAGTCCACCATGATGAACATCCTCGGCTGCCTGGACGTCCCGACCGCCGGCCGCTACCTGCTGGACGGCATCGACGTCGGCCACCTCGACGAGGGGCAGCTCGCGCTGGTCCGCAACCGCAAGATCGGCTTCGTCTTCCAGTCCTTCAACCTGATCCCGCGCACCACCGCGCTCGCCCAGGTCGAGCTGCCGCTCGCCTACGCGGGCGTCCGGGCCTCGGAGCGGCGCCGCCGGGCCCTGGCCGCGCTCTCCCTGGTCGGCCTCGCCGAGCGCGCCGGGCACCGGCCCAACCAGCTCTCCGGCGGCCAGCAGCAGCGCGTCGCGGTCGCCCGGGCGCTGGTCACCGCACCGGCGATGCTGCTCGCCGACGAGCCCACCGGCAACCTGGACAGCCGCTCCACCGAGGAGGTCCTCGACCTCGTCGACGCGCTCAACGCCACCGGCCGCACCGTCGTCCTGATCACCCACGAGGACGAAGTCGCGCGGCACGCCAAGCGGGTGCTCCGGCTGGTCGACGGCCGGATCGTCAGCGACGTCCGGCAGGCCCCGGTGGACGGGCCGCCGCCACTGCTGCGCGAGCTGGGGGTGCCGGCGTGATCCTCTGGCAGATGCTCCGCTTCGCGGTCGGCGGCCTGGCCGCCAACAAGGTGCGCTCGGCGCTCACCATGCTCGGGGTGCTGATCGGCGTCGCCTCGGTGATCCTGCTGCTGGCCGTCGGCAACGGCTCGTCGGTCGCGGTGAAGGAGTCGATCACCTCGCTCGGCACCAACTCGCTGACGGTCAGCTCCGGTTCGGCCAGCGGCGGCGCCCGTGCCACCTCCTCGGTGAAGAAGCTGACGGTCGCCGACGCCAAGGCACTGGCCGCCGACACCGACTCGACCGCGATCAGGTCGGTCGCCCCGGTGGTCACCACCAGCGGGACGGCGCTGTACGGGGACATCTCGTACAGCCCCGGCTCGATCGTCGGCACCTACCCGGCGTACTTCGAGACCGCCAACCAGAAGGTCGCGCACGGCGAGTACTTCACCGACGACGACGTGCTCGGCTCGCGCAAGGTCGCGGTGCTCGGCGCCACGACGGCCAAGCAGCTGTTCGACACCGTGGACCCGGTCGGCAAGAAGATCGTCCTCGGTGGCACCCCGTTCACCGTGGTCGGCGTGCTCCAGGCCAAGGGCGGCAGCGGCTTCACCGACCCGGACGACGTGGTGATCGCCCCGCTGCCGACCGTGCAGAACGCCTTCACCGGCTTCGGGTCCGTCAACCAGATCCTGGTGCAGGCCAGTTCGGCCGACAGCACGACCGCGGCCCAGGCCGAGATCACCCGGGTGCTGCTCGGCACCCACGCGATCGCCGACCCGACCAAGGCCGACTTCCGGATCACCAGCCAGTCCTCGCTGCTCACGGCGAGGGAGAGCACCACGAAGACCTTCACCGTGCTGCTCGGCGCGGTGGCGGCGATCTCGCTGCTCGTCGGCGGGATCGGGATCACCAACATCATGCTGGTGACGGTCACCGAGCGGACCAGGGAGATCGGCATCCGCAAGGCGCTCGGCGCCCCGCGCGCGGTGATCCTCGGGCAGTTCCTGACCGAGTCGACCCTGCTCTCGGTGCTCGGCGCCGGACTCGGGGTGGCCGCCGGGATCGCCGGCTCGCACTTCAGCATCGTCGGCATCAAACCGGTGGTGATCCCCGAATCCGTGATCGGCGCGTTCGGCATCGCCGTCGCCATCGGCCTGTTCTTCGGCAGCTACCCCGCCAACCGGGCCGCCTCGCTGCGGCCGATCGACGCCCTCCGGCACGAGTAGGACTCCCATGAGCAACGAGATCGCCACGGTCAGCAGCAGCACGCCGGCCGAGCAGGTCGCCCTGCTCGCCACCCCGCCGGACGCCCGCGACGTCACCGCCGAGCTCGCCGCCCCGCCGCGGCGCAAGCTGCCCTGGCTCAGCCTGGTGCTGGCGGGGGGCGTGATCGCCAGCGGGGCCTTCGCGGGCGGGGTCTGGTACCAGCAGAACCACGGGACGAGTGGCGGCTCCTCGCACGCGACGGCTTCCGCCGCCGGGCAGCAGCAGCGGGCGGCCGGGGCGGGTGGGGCGGCTGGTGGCGGCGGCGGATACGGGCAGAGCGGGTCCCGCCGGGGTGGGCAGGGCGGTGCTCAGGGTTCCGGTCAGGGCGCTGCTGGTCAGGGTGCTGGCCAGGGTGGCCAGGGCGGGTTCACCCGGGGAACGGTCAAGGCCGTCGACGGCACCACCGTGTATCTGACCGACGCCAACGGCAACACCGTCAAGGTCACCACCGGCGACGCGACGAAGGTCCAGCTCAACAAGGAGGGCAAGGTCGCCGACCTCCAGCCCGGCCAGAGCGTGACCGTCGTCGGCACGCCTGACGCCAACGGCGGCTACGCGGCCAGCCAGCTCGTCGAGGGCTCGGCGGCGGGTGCGGGCGGCGCGGGCGGCGCGGGCGGCGCGGGCTTTGGCGGCGGCTTCGGTGGTGGTGCTCCCAAGAACCCGTCCGGGGGCTGACCCCGTAGCTCCCGGACGCCGCGAGGCCCTCGCCCATCCCTGGGGCGAGGGCCTTCGCATGTGGTCAGCGCTGGTTGTCGTAGTCGTCGCGGTCGCCGGGGCACGGCATCCTGAGGGTCGCGATGACGCCGAGCGCCACGGTGACGATCGCGAGCGCGAGGAGCGCCACCAGAACGGCTCCGACGAAGAAACCCATCATCCCCACGCCTCGTCCCGTTCCACGTCGCGGAGGAGGTGGAGGAGGTTGAGCAGAGTGCTCACGGGGGCGTTGCCGAAGTCGACGAGGATGCGGCCGTCGAGGGTGGTTTCGTGGGGGAAGGCGGAGCCCCAGAGGAGACCGTAGGAGCGTCCGCGCTGGTGCACCTCGCCGAGCAGGGCGACGATCTGGGGCTGGGTGTAGTCGCGCATCCGGGGGTCGTCCGGCGCGACGGGTTCGCGGGCGGCGCTCACGCGGCGGAGTCCAGCTCGTACCAGACCGTTTTGCCGCGCTCCTGGGAGTCCACGCCCCAGCGGTGCGTGAGCCCTTCGATGAGCTGGAGCCCCCGGCCGGTGGTGGCCAGGTCGGGCAGTTGGCGTCGCTCGGGGAGGACGTCGCTCTCGTCCGAGACGGAGACCCGGAGGGTGCCGCCGAGGAGGGAGAGGAGGACGACGGGGGAGGCGGTCCTACCGTGCCGCCACGCGTTGACGACCAGTTCGGCCAGAGCGAGTTCGGCGAAGAAGATGGTCTCGGCGTCCCACCCGGAGCGGGTCAGGGCGTCCCGCAGGGACTGCCGGGCGAGCGCGAGCGAGGGGGTGTTGAGGGTGCACACGGGAACCTCCGCGAGGCTGCTGGTGTGGGGAGAGAGGGAAGGGTTGCCTTCGGAACAGCCATTGCTGACGATCCGTCGGATCGACCCGAGAGTGACCATAACTCACGGCCATGGAAAATTTTCCATGGAATCCAGATATTCCCTCGATCGTGGCCACTGCCCCGGATGGACCCATGTCTGGCCAGCGCGGCAGACTGGGACCACTCTTGCCCCGGAAGGAAGCCATGGCTCGTACGAACCCCACACTTCGTCAGCGCAGGCTGGGAGCAGAACTGCGAAGAATGCGAGAACAGGCCGGCCTCGGCGGCAGCCAGCTCGGCCGCGAGGTCGGCATGAACCCGGCGCAGGTGACGCAGATGGAGTCGGGGAAGATCGGCATCAGCGTGGAGCGGCTGCACACGATCGCCACAACGTGCATGTGCGCCAACCAGCCTCTGATCGACGCGCTCGCCGACGTCATCACCGAGCGAGGAAGGGCTGGGTGGTGGGAGGAGTACCGAGAGGCACTGGCAACGGACTTCCTCGACATCGCTGAGCTTGAGGGGCATGCTCGTAGGCTCTCGGTCTACGGGACCACCTTCGTCCCCGGACTGCTCCAGACCGGGTCCTATACCGCCGCGTTGTTCGCACAGGCCTATCCACCGCCGCTGCGCCACGAGGTCGATCTCAAGACGGCCTTCCGCATGCAGCGACAGCGCATCATCCGCTCCGGGGCGAAGCCGTACTCCGCCTTCATCCACGAGGCAGCTCTGCGTATGCAGTTCAGTGATCCGAAGGTCAACGTCGAGCAGATCGACGCTCTCATTGCGGACTCGGAGCAACCCAGCATCTCGGTTCGAGTCGTGCCGTTCGCCGCTGGCGCTGTCCCGAGTGCGTGCGAGAACTTCACCTATGCCGAAGGGCCGATCACCGAGCTGGACGCCGCACAGATGGATACTGGTCACGGCGGCCGGCTCTTCGACAGCCCGGCCCACCTCGCAAGGTTCCGGGCCCTCCTTGCCAGCATGGATTCCACCGCACTCTCCGAAGAGGAGTCACGAGACTTCATGCGGTCAATCAAGGAAGAAATGGCAGGTAAGCATGTCTAGCTCTGTGTGGCAGAAGTCCAGCTACTCAGCCTCAAGTGACAACTGTGTTGAGGTACGGGCCGCCGACGGACTGATCGAGCTCCGGGAGTCCGACGAAGGCGAGGTCATCGTCCGCACCGCCGCCCACAAGTTCGCTGCGTTCCTTCAGGGGGCGAAGGCTGGGGAGTTTGACCACTTCATCGGCGACGCCTGAGCGAATCGTTTCGGCGGCCCCTTGCTCGTTGCAAGGGGCCGCCGGCGAGAAGCCGTGAGGCCTCGTTTGATCGAATAAGAAGGGAGCGGCAACGGTCGTGACTAACTCCGCCTGGCAAAAGTCCAGTTACTCCGGATCAAGCAACGCATGTGTTGAGGTTCGTGTTGTCGCCGGGGTGATCGAGCTTCGTGAGTCCGATGAGGGCGAGGTGGTCGTCCGCACGACTGCCCGCAAGTTCGCTGTGTTCCTTCAGGGGGCGAAGGCGGGCGAGTTCGACCACTTCACCGCCGACGCCTGAGTGAAACGATCCGGCGGCCCCTTGCTGCTCGCGAGGGGCCGCCGTCGAAGGATCCTTGGGACCTCGTCCGATCGAACGAGAAGAGAGGCGGGAGCAAGAATGACTAACTTCAGCTGGCAGAAGTCCAGTTACTCGGCTGCGAACTCTGAGTGCGTTGAGGTTCGTGTTGTCGCCGGGGTGATTGAACTTCGTGAGTCCGACGAGGGTGAGGTCGTTGTCCGTACGACCGCCCTCAAGTTCGCTGCGTTCCTTCAGGGGGCGAAGGCTGGGGAGTTTGACCACTTCACCGCCGACGCCTGAGCAGACCGTTTCGGCGGCCACTTGCTGCTCGCGAGGGGCCGTCGGTGAGGGGTCCTTGGGACCTCGTCCGATCGAACGAGAAGAGAGATGGCAGCAGGCATGACTAACTTCGTTTGGCAGAAGTCAAGTTACTCAGGTTCGAACGCCGACTGCGTTGAGGTCCGTGCGGTCGCCGGGCTGATCGAACTCCGGGAGTCCGACGAGGGCGAGGTCGTCGTCCGCACGACCGCCCTCAAGTTCGCTTTGTTCCTCCAGGGTGCGAAGGCGGGCGAGTTCGACCACCTCACCGTCGACGCCTGAGCGAAACGATCCGGCGGCCCCTTGCTGCTCTCGCAAGGGGCCGCCGGAGTGACTGCTGTCAGTGCTGCTGGTCGGGCTGGTTGGTGGCCGGGGCGCCCGTGCCGGTGCCGGTGTTGTTCGGGTCGGTCTTGGGGGCCGGGTCGGGGATGTCGGCCATCGGCAGGGACTGCTTGGGCGTGCCGCGCAGGGCCTGGTTCATGGCGTCGCGCCAGATCGGGCCGGGGCCGTCGGCGCCGAACACCTCGGTGCGGTACTTGCCGTTGATGGTGAGGTTGCGCATCTCGACGCCGCCGTTGGGGCCGCCGAGCCAGACGGCGGTGGCGAGCTGCGGGGTGTAGCCGTTGAACCAGGCGGCCCGCTTGCGGTCCGAGGTGCCGGTCTTGCCGGCGATCTGGCGGTTGTCGTCCAGGTTGAGCGCCGCGCCGGTGCCCTTGTTCTCGGTCACGCCGTTCAGGACGGTGTTCATCGCCCGGGCCGTGTCATCGGAGAACGCCTTCTCGCACTGGCCGGCCGGGACGGGGACGTCCTTGCCGTCCACGGTGGTGATCTTGTTGATGGCGATCGGGGAGCAGTGCGTGCCCTGGGCGGCGAAGGTCGCGTAGATGTTGGCCATGGTCAGCGGGCTCATCTCCTCCACTCCCAGGGCCATCGCGGGGACCTCCTCCAGCGGCTTGCCGCTGGCCTTGCTGGTGACGCCCAGCTTGTTGGCCATCTGCTTGACCGCGCAGAGGCCGATCTCCTGCTCCATCTGCACGAAGTAGGTGTTGACCGAGAGGGCCATCGCCTGCTTCAGCTGGTAGGGGCCCTTCTCGCTGGCGGACTCGTTGGGCACCACCGCCTTGGGCCGTCCCTGGTTCTTCCAGGTGCCCTCGCAGGTCTTCATCGTGGGGTACTCCATCGAGTTCGGGGCCGAGTACTCCTGGGTCGCCGGCAGGCCCGCCTCCAGGGCCGCGGCCGCGACGACCGGCTTGAACGTGGAGCCGGGCTGGAAGCCGTTGCCGCCGCCCATCGCCGCGTCCACGTTGAGGTTGACGACGGTCTGGTTCTTGTTGGCGTCCAGGCCGTACGGGCGGGTCTGCGCCATCGCGAGGATCTTGCCGGTGCCGGGCTCGACCATGGTGGCGGCGGCCGAGACGGTGTCGGTGACCTTCACGTTGGAGGTCACCGCGCTCTGGGCGGCGGCCTGCTTGTCCGGGTCCAGCGTGGTGTAGATGTTCAGGCCGCCGGTGTCCCAGAACTTCTTGCGGTCGGCGGCGCTCTGGCCGAAGGCCGGGTCCTGCTTGACCACGTGCCGGACGTAGTCGCAGAAGAAGCCCATGCCGCCCTGGGCGGTGGCGGTGATGCAACCGTTCTGCGGGTCCTTGAAGTTGAGACCCAGCGGGGCGGCCTTGGCCTCCTTGGCCTGGTCCGCGGTGATGTGCTTGTTCTCGACCATCTTGTCGATGACCGTGTCCCGGCGCTTCTGCGCGGCCACCGGGTGCAGCTTCGGGTCGTACTGGGAGGGGTTCTGCACCAGCCCGGCCAGCATGGCGGCCTCGGCGATCGTCAGGTCCTTGTTGCTCTTGCTGAAGTAGCGCTGGGAGGCGGCCTCCACGCCGTAGGCGCCGTTCCCGTAGTACGTGATGTTGAGGTAGTTGGTGAGGATCTGGTCCTTCGACAGGTCCTCCTCCAGCTTGATCGCGACCTTGAGCTCCTGGATCTTGCGACCCAGGGTCTTGCGCTGAGCCTCCAGCACCGCGGCCTGGTCCTCGCCCGCCTTCTCCACGTTGACGTTCTTCACGTACTGCTGGGTCAGCGTCGAGGCACCCTGTGAGGCGGTGCCGCTCTCGGCGTTCTTGCCGATCGCCCGGAGCACGCCCTTGAGGTCGACGGCGCCGTGCTCGTAGAACCGGGCGTCCTCGATGTCGACTTGAGCCTGTCGCATGAACGGCGACATCTGCTCAGGGGTGATGACCGTGCGGTCGCGCTCGTACACCTTGGCGATCAGGCCGCCCTTGGCGTCGAAGATCTGCGTCGCCTGGGTGAGCGGCGGGGTCTTGAAGTCGCTGGGGATGTCTTCGAAGCCCTCCGCCGTGCCCTTGGCGGTCAGCCCGAAACCGCCGGCGGCGGGCAGGGCGAGGCCCGCCAGCAGCACACCGGACACCACGCTCGCCGCCAGGAAGATCCCACCGAAGCGGGCCAGCCGAAGCGGCGCCTTGCGGGGCGGGGGGAGAGCCGCGCTGTCGGAGGCATTCCATATCGGAGGGAGATTCGATTCCATCCAGGAATGCTAGCCCGCACACCTCGCCGGTCGAACGATTTTTCGCACACAGCTGTCACGGCTGTGCAACAGATATCGAAAATCGACTTCGGCACGTCAAGTCGCATACGTACCAAATTTTCAGAACAAGAAATACAGGACACCTGCAGCCAATTCGGATCCCCCCTGGCAGCGTGACCGCGGACCGCGCCTGCGTCTCCGCGGCTCCGCCTACCGCGCCCTCCCCCTCTCGCGACCCTGACACCACTTAGATGCCGCGAGCGGGCCAAAAGGTTGCCTACGCCCGGTGAGCCCTTTGCACCCGCCCCGCATGCCCGCCGCGTCCTCGCCGTCGGCGGCGCGCCCCCTCGCGCCGGTGCCGCAGCGGCCTGACCAGCAGTCATTGCACCGGCGAAGCTCCGCGGTCGGCGTAGGAAGTCGGCCACCCGACTTCCTGTGCCGACGCCACCTGAGAGCCCTCCGCGGCCCTCGCGCCCACCCACGCGAGGGCCGCATCCCGCAAGCCGCCATCGAGCCCCAGCGACTCGTCCCGGCGGCCCCTTGCTCTCCGCAAGGGGCCGCCGGTTGACAGGCGTTTGGTGGGAGACAGAACCCGGCGTACAGGCCGACTGGTTCGCCGGCCGCCAGGCCAGGTGATCTGCCGAGTCGTAGACCGGCAGGCAGGATTCCTGTGTCTTTCGTCGCGGTCTTCGATGTTTGCCGAGCGGCACTGCCGGTTGCATAGATGCTCTGGTCACCCGATCCGGTGACCCCGGGGGCGGTTTCCCGTTCTCTCAACTGCCAAGTCTTGACCCTGCAGTCATGGTTTCGGGAGCATCAAACGGGACGCCGGTCGCCAGGAGGGGAGCGCGATCATGAAGCTGACACGCCTTGCTGGAGAGTGCGAGAAGGGCACGTGCCCGACGGTGTACGCCGTGGACGGTACGGGAGACCTCATCGTGCAGGGGTACGTGGTGGACAACGCGGAGGCGCTGACGACGATGCGGCTCCCCGCCGGAGAGGCTGCAGTTCGCATTCCGGCTTCGTTGATTCGGAGGATTTCCAGTGAGCATCTCGGGTGAAGACTTCGAGAATCTGTTCTCGACTTTCCGGCGGGAGGCGTTTCGACTGGAGACGCTGGATGACTACAGTGGGTCATCGAGCGCAGAGAGTATTCGAGCATTTCTTGACGGGGAGCAGCAGCCGGCAGACTACAACCATGAATGGGTGGAGGAGGTCCGGGCGAACACTGGCAGTGGAAAGCGAATGTACCGAGTTCACATCCTTTCGCGCCCGCTGACTCCGTACCTTCGGTTCGAACTCGGCTGGGGGTACACCAAGAACGCGACTGCCGGTGAGGAGTTCTTCATCCTCGATACCACCGAGCAGCCCAATCCGCTCGATGGTGTTCCTGATTTCTGGGCTTTCGACGAGTCGATGGTCGTCACCATGAGCTATGGCGATGGCGGAACCTTCCTTGGCGCCGGAAAAGAGTCGACCGCCGAGAAATGGCTGGAGTACCGCGATATCGCCCTGAGCCACGCGGTGCCGTTCGCCGAGTGGTGGGAGCGGTACGGGAGCGAGTGAGAGGCACAGATCTCGGCAAAGCGCTGCGGGAACTGCGACTGGCCAGTGGGAAGGAGGCCAAGGCAGTTGCCCGCAGCGCTGCCATGTCCCCGAGCAAGCTCAGCAAGATCGAGAACGGACGTCTCGCACCCAGCGTCATCGATGTGGAACGCATTCTCACCGCCTTGGAGGTGCCGGACGAGGCCAAGGTCCGGCTGGCCGCTGCTGCCCGTGCGATCGCTACAGAAGCCACAGCTTGGCGAATCTACCGCCGCGCCGGCCTGCACAAACACCAGGAAGACATCGGGGCTATAGAGGCGAAAACACAGGTGCTTCGTGTTTTCCAACACTCCTGTGTCCCGGGCCTCCTGCAGTCGCCGGAGTATGTTCGTGCGGTTCAGCAGCACTCCGAGCTCACCGATGATGCGCTGGAGAAGATGATCACCGCTCGATTGCGCAGGCAGGAGATCCTCTTCGACCCGGCTCGGAAATTCCATTTTTTGATCACGGAGTCCGTGCTGCGGTGGGAGATCGTTTCGCCTCCCATGATGGCTGCTCAGCTGGACAAGATCGTGGCCATGTCGCGTATGCCAAACATCACCGTCGGCGTGGTGCCCCGGTCGGCTCCGAAGTCGCACCTTCCGACATGTTCGTTCGTCATGTTCGATGCGCGCCTGGTTATCGTGGAAATTCCGCACGCGGAAATCACCACGAGTGAGCCAAGGGATGTCGAGCAGTATGCATCCAAGTTCCAGGAATTCGAACATGCGTCTGTCGTGGGGAACGAGATGCGTTGCATGGTAGAAGAAATTCGGGACGAGTTTTTGAGGTAACAGGAAATCGTCTCGCAGTGCTCTTCTCCAGCCTTTACATTGGTGCTCGCCCGTTGGCGTCGGTGGCGTGGCGTGCGGGATCGTGGGTCGACTGCGCGAGAAGCGTGAGAGTGGCCCGACCGATGAAGGGGCGAACCCATGAAGAAGATCGCTGCACGGCTCTGGCGGATCATTCGGGGGCCCATGCAGTGGCGGGTGCTGTGGTTGTGGCACTCGAAGTTCATGGTCGGCGTGACGGGCATCGTCCGTGACCAGGACGGCCGGGTGCTGCTGCTGAAGCACCGGATGTGGCCGGAGGGGCGGCAGTGGGGGCTGCCGACCGGCTACGCGAACGCGAAGGAGGCCTTCGAGGACACCGTCGTGCGCGAGGTCCGGGAGGAGACCGGGCTGACGGTGAAGGTGTGCGAGCTGGCACACCTGAAGAGCGGTTACCAACTGCGGGTCGAAGTCGCCTACGAGGCGCTGTACGTCAGCGGCCGGATCGAGGTGGCCTCGTTCGAGATTCTGGAGGCTCGATGGTTCTCACCGGACGATCTTCCCGAGGGGCTGCAGGAGTCGCACCGGCAATTGATCGACCGTCAGCGCTTCTGACACTCGGCCGCTCGCTCACGCCCTCGTGCCTGGGGCCGAACGAGCAACTGGCCGGCGGGGTGGCCGATCGCGCGGAATTGGCGCACTTGCTGGCCGCGCGGCGGTCCACGGCGGCGCTCGACCAGGCGCACCCGCACATGGCGTTCTCGCTGCTGCACTGGGTGTTGGACACCTGGGCCGACGAGGCGGCTCGTGAGGTCTTCCGTCAGGGGTCCGCGCTTCTGGCGGACCGGTGCCGGGAGTTGGGTCTGAGACAGCTGCTACCGATCGACCGCGTGTGGGTCGGGGTGCGTTCGACCCAGCCCGAGGCCTTCGGCGGATTCCACCACCCGAACCAGGGCTACCGACACGTTCAGCTCGCGTCGGTGATCACGATGTACGGGCGGCTGAATGATCCGGGGTCGGCGTCACCCGAACTGGGTGCGCTCGACCTGCTGCGGTCGTACGCCCATGACTGCCTGCACTTCGGCTCGTTCCGGGAGTACCGGCTCCAGGGCGGGCAGGTGGTCCGCAGCCGGTACGGGATCAACCGGCGTGACACGCAGGGCCAGGCGTACTCGGCGTTGGACAGGGACGACGCCGTCTCGACGCGGAATCTCGGCGTCATCATGGAGGGGGCCACCGATCGGGAGGCCCGGCTGATCGCTGCGATGGTGGCCGACCGACTCGGCCTGGCCGAGCGCATCGCACCGCCCGACCAGCTGGCGTTCCGCGACACCACGGGACGGTTGAGGCCAGACGACTTCGACCACTTCGAGCCTGGCGTGGCGACGCGCTTCCAACTGGCCATGGCCGGATACGAGCGCGGCGTCGGCGCGCGCTACCAGCGCTTTCTGGCCGAGATGGGCGGGGCCACCGCGGGCTCGCTGCACGAGCTCGTAGTCGCCGCGATCATCAGCGGTGACCTGGCCCGCCTGACCAACTGGCTCGACCGGCGGCACGGGCCCGGATCGTTCCCGCGGATCTTCCGTTCGCCGGCCTACAAGGGGCCCGACCCCGGCGAGTAGACGGCTGGGCACCACCATCGCCATCTGTGACTACCTGGAAGGATCGACCGGGCATGACCAGCGTCCTCGATGAGCAACTTCTACGGATCGGCTTGGCCTCGGAGATCGAGCGGGGGAGTGCGGTGCTGTCCTCGCGGGTGGTCGAGGCGTTCCTCAATGTCCCCCGGCATCCGTTCGTGCCGGTGTTCTTCCGGGAGGAGGGTGGCCTCTACCGGGCCTGGTGTGCAACGGACTTGGCGGACAGCGCGCGGTTGCGGCAGGTGTACACGGACCGGGTGTTGGTGACCGAGGTCGACGGGGTGCATGCGGAGGACGCGGGGCTGGACGGTCGAAAGGGCGCGGCCACCTCCTCGTCCACGCTGCCGAGTCTGATGGCGGACATGCTCGACGCGCTGGATGTCCGGCCTGGGGATCGGGTGCTGGAGATCGGGACCGGGACGGGCTACAACGCCGCTCTGCTCTGCCACCTGGTCGGCGCGGACCACGTCACCACGGTCGACCGCACCGAGCAGTTGGTGACCACCGCCCGGGTGCGGTTGAGCGAGGTCGGGTTCGAGCCGACCGTCGTGCGGGCGGACGGGGTGGCGGGGTGCCCGGGCGGCGCGCCGTACGACCGGATCATCGCCACGTGCTCCGTGCGGAGGATTCCCCAGGCCTGGCTCGACCAGTGCGGGCCGGGCGGTCTCATCGTCGCCCCGATCGGTGGTGCCCTGGGCGGAGGCGCCCTGGCCCGGCTGACCAAATTGCCGGACGGGCGTGCGGTGGGGCGTTTCCTGCACAGGCCGGCCGGCTTCATGCCGCTGCGTTCCGGCGACGCGCCCGGCCCGCCGGCTCGCGAGCCGCGAGTCGGCGGGCGGATCACGGAGGTCGGCGCCCGGGTCCTGGACGACTACGGGTTCTCCTTCTGGGCGGGACTCCACCTCGCCCCCACGATCGTCCGGCACGGCCGCACCCTGCACGACCCTGCCGACGGCTCGGCCGCCCGCGTGCAGGACCACCCCGACGGCTCGTCCACCGTCGCCGTCAGCGGCCCCCGAGACCTGTGGCAGACCATCGAGACCGCGTACCGGACCTGGCTCGACCGCAACCGGCCCCGGCGGGAGTGGTTCACCGTCGAGACGGGGCCTGACGGGCAGTCCGTGGGGTACGCAGGCCCGGACGGGTCTTCGAGCCGGTGGAAGCTCTGAGGAGGGTCACCTCGTCTTCACCAGGGCGATGTCGGAGACCGGGCCGAGGTGGGTGAGTTTGTCGGGGTTGGACACCGAGTGGACTGCCTGGATGGCGCCGTCGGCGATGTCGAGTTCCAGCACGCCGGCGATGCGGCCTTCAGTGTCATGAAGGGCAGCGCCCGGGCGGCCGTTGACGGTGGCCGGCGTCAACGTGACGCCGAGTCTGCGGTTGCGGCGGAGGCCGCCTATGAGGAGCTGGGCGACGCGGCGTAGGCCGGTGAGGGCCTTGCCGAGGGCGCGGGCCTTGCCGCCGCCGTCGCCGTGGAAGACGACGTCGGGGGAGAGGAGTCGGAGCAGGGCCTCCAGGTCGCCGCCTTCGGTGGCTTCGAAGAACCTGCGGGCGAGTTCGTCGGCCTCGGCCTTGCGTACCCGGGTGTCGACGGCCCGGGCCGAGGGGGCGAGGCGCTTGCGGGCGCGGGTGAGGATCTGGCGGCAGTTGGCCTCGGACTTGCCGACGGCGCCGGCGATCTCCGGGTAGCCGTACCCGAAGGCCTCGCGGAGCATGAACACCGCCCGCTCGGTCGGGGAGAGGACTTCCAGCAGGACGAGGAACGCCATCGACAACGCGTCGGCCAGTTCGGCGTGTTCGGCCGGCCCCGGGCGGTCGGCGGTCGCCACGACGGGTTCGGGCAGCCACTCGCCCACGTACGTCTCCCGGCGGACCCTCGCCGACGTCAGGTGGTTGATGCCCAGCCTGGTCACCGACGTGGTCAGGTACGCCTTGAGGTTGGTGATCGTGGTCCCGGCCCGGTCGGCCCGGGTCAGGCCGAGGAGGGCGTCCTGGACGATGTCCTCGGCGTCGCCGACGGAGCCCGTCATCCCGTAGGCGATGGAGAACAGCAGCGGCCGGTAGCCGGCCGCATCCGTCGCAACTGCCGATCCCGCCATGGCACTCCTCCCCCGGTTCGCCGAGCAGGGTATCCGCAGGGTACCCAACGACCCGCCGGAGGTGGTGACGCAGGTCACATCCGCACCTGTCACGGCCCGCCGGGCTGCCCTGTCTCAGAGGGCACCAGCGGACAACGACAAGGGAGCGACACGATGGAAGCCCGCCTGAACCCCTTCGCCAGCCAGACGATGTCCAAGTTCCTCAAGCACCTCATCGCGGCCAACAAGGTGATCGTGGACTCGACTCTGCCGTTCGCGACGCAGGAGTTGGTGAAGCTGCGCGCCAGCCAGATCAACGGCTGCGGCTTCTGCGTCGACATGCACTTCAAGGACGCCGTGCACGGCGGGGAGGAGGCGACCCGCCTCAACCTGGTCGCGGCCTGGCGGGAGGCGACGGTGTTCACGGACGCCGAGCGTGCCGCCCTGGAGCTGGCGGAGCAGGGCACCCGCCTGGCCGACGCGGCCGGCGGGGTCACGGACGAGGCCTGGGCGAACGCCGCGAAGCACTACGACGAGGAGCAGCTCGCGGCCCTGGTGTCGCTCATCGCGATCATCAACGCCTTCAACCGCGGCAACGTGATCGCCCGGATGCCCGCCGGTAGTTACCGGCCCGGTCAGCACATCTGACCGGAGCCCCTTCCGTGGCCGGGGAGTGGTCTCCCCGGCCGCGGGCGTCCGGCTCCCGGCCGTCGGGCTCTGGGCCGTCGGTGCTTCCGGGGCGTTACCGTCCGTGCGCATACCACCCAGCCTGCGCTGGGGGCCTTGTGCTGAAAAAACCGACCGATAAGGTGTTAATCCAACATTCATCGATGCCGCATAGCCTCCGGGGGCTAGCCTCATGCCGAATGCCATCGTCCGACCAGGAGGCGAAAGCCCCGTGCAAGGCACAGTCACCACACCAGGCGGGTCCGCGGTGGCCGGCGGCCCTGGCGAGGCCTTCCTCCTCGTCGTCGACGACGAACCCAACATCCGCGAGCTGCTCGCCGCCTCGCTGCGCTTCTCCGGTTTCCGGGTCGCCTCCGCCGCCAGCGGCACCGAGGCCCTCGACCTGATAGCCGTCGAACGCCCCGACCTCGTCGTCCTCGACGTGATGCTCCCGGACCTCGACGGCTTCACCGTCGTCGAGAAGCTGCGCGAGCGGACCAACCGCGGCCAGATCGCCGGGCCCGTGCACGGCCACCCCGGCGACCACCTCCCGGTGCTCTTCCTCACCGCCAAGGACGGCGTCGGCGACAAGGTCCAGGGCCTCGCCGCGGGCGCCGACGACTACGTCACCAAGCCGTTCAGCCTGGAGGAGCTGATCGCCCGGATCCGCGCCATCCTGCGCCGCTCCGGCGGGCCCGCCGAGGACGGCCGGCTCATCGTCGCCGACCTCAGCCTCGACCCGATCGCCCACGAGGTCACCCGGGCCGGCACCCCCGTCGCGCTCTCCCCGACCGAGTTCAAGCTGCTCCACTACCTGATGGCCAACGTCGGCCGGGTGGTCTCCAAGGCGCAGATCCTCGACCACGTCTGGGCCTACGACTTCGGCGGCGACCTCTCCATCGTCGAGTCGTACATCTCCTACCTGCGCCGCAAGCTCGACTCCGGCCCGGCCCACGGCCCCAAGCTGATCCACACCGTGCGCGGCATCGGCTACGCGCTGCGCCGCCCCCCGCAGGGCTGACCGGTCCGCTCCGTGTCCGCCCGGCTCTCCACCCGGCTGTCGGTGTTCCGGCGGCGGCTCTCCCGGCTGCCCCTGCCCCGGCGGCAGTTCTCCCGGCTGTTCTCCCGGCTGTCGAGGCTGTCCGGGCTGTCCCGGCTGTCCCTGCGCGCCCGGCTGCTGGTGCTCGCGCTGGTGCTGGTCACCACCGGGCTGGCGGTCAGCGACGCCGTCGTGCTCGGCACCGTCCGGGTGCAGCTGGTCGATCAACTCGACGAGCAGCTCCAGCGGTACGGGCTGCCGCTGTCCCACAAGGGCCCGGTCCGGGTCGGCACCCCGGAGGCCGGGCGCCCCGCCGTCACCGGCAAACGCAGCACCCTGCCCAGCCAGTACCTGGTCCAGTACCTCTCCTCGGACGGCAAGGTGCAGGCCGTCATGCGCCAGCCCGTCTCCGACAGCGACCCGGCGCCCCAACTCGCCGGCCTCGACCCGACCCGCACCGAACCCGACGTCCCCTTCGACCTGCCCGACCAGCGCGGCCACTACAACTGGCGGGTGCTCGTGCTGCCGATCCAGACCCCCCGGGCCCCGGCCGCCGCCAGCCCCAGCGACTACGCCTCGCCCGCCGTCACCGCGACCTACGTCATGGTGGCCGTCTCCCGCGCGGACATCGACGCCACCGTCGGCAAGCTGCGCAGCTCCTTCCTCGCGATCGGCGGCGCCGTCCTGCTGCTGATCGCCGCGCTCGGCTTCTTCGCCGTCCGCGCCGGGCTGCGGCCACTGCGCCGGATCGAGGCCGGCGCCGCCCGGATCGCCGACGGCGAACTCTCCTACCGGATGCCGGAACTCTCCCCCGGCACCGAGGTCGGGCGGCTGTCCATCGCGCTCAACGGCATGCTCACCCAGATCGAGGCCGCCTTCGCCGCCCGCGCCGAATCCGAGGCCCGGATGCGGCGGTTCGTCGCCGACGCCTCGCACGAGCTGCGCACCCCGCTCGCCGGGATCCGCGGCTTCACCGAGCTCTACCGGATGGGCGCGCTGCCCACCGACGGGGACGTCAAGCGGACCATGACCCGGATCGAGAGCGAGGCCGTCCGGATGGGGGCCCTGGTCGAGGACCTGCTGGTGCTCGCCCGGCTCGACGAGGAACGCCCGCTCGACCTCGCCCCGATGGACCTGCGCACCCTCGCCGCGGACGCGCTGCACGACCTCACCGCCCTCGACCCGACCCGGCCCGTCTCCCTCACCGGCCCGTCCGGCACCGGCGCCCCCGGCGCGGCCCCCGTCCTCGGCGACGAGGCCCGGCTGCGGCAGGTGGTCACCAATCTGGTCGGCAACGCGGTCAAGCACACCCCGCCCGGCACCCCGGTGCGGATCGGGGTCGGCGGCGCGGGCGGCGTCTGCCTGCTGGAGGTCGCCGACGCCGGGCCGGGGCTCACCGACGGCCAGGCCCAGCGGGTCTTCGACCGCTTCTACCGGGTCGACGCCTCCCGCAGCCGGCACGGCGGCGGCGGCGCCGGACTCGGCCTCGCCATCGCCACCGCGCTCACCCACGCGCACGGCGGCACCCTCACCCTGGACACCGCCCCCGGCGCCGGCGCCACGTTCCGGGTCGAACTGCCCACCAACGGTGACCGGACTTCCTGACGGCATTGTCGACACGTCAATTCGCTTGCTGACCAGGCAATGGCGGGCCGTTTTCGTTGCCGGAATGCGGCATGGAGCGTAAAGAATCCGTTTGCCTATGATCAACGCTGTCGGGACGCCAAGAACGGCCCGGCAAAGGGCTTTTGCTTTCTTTCCGACCCGAAAGGGGTCATTGTGAAACTCCGCCGTACGCTGGTCTCGGCCGCCCTCGTCGCCGCCGTGATCTCGCCCGCAGCCGTGCTCTCCGCGGCACCCGCCTTCGCGGAGTCGGCTTCGACGGCGCAGACCCGGAACGACACCGGCTCGATCGCGGAGCTGGAGAAGGCCGCCGCCGCCGCGGCCAAGGCCCACCAGGCCGCCGTCGCCGCCGAGGCCGCCGGGCAGACCGAGGTCACGGCCTTCATGAACAACCCGCAGCCCTACCTCGGCAAGCTCCAGGAGGCCCAGGCCGCCGCCAAGAAGGCCGCCGCGGCCCACGAGAAGACCTACAACGAGGCCGTGGAGGCCTCGGCCGCGTACCGCTCCGCGAAGCCGGAGGAGCTGGAGGCGGCCAGGGTGCGGATGCTGGCGGCGTTCGACGCGGCCAACGCCGCCACCGAAGCGGACACCAAGGCCAAGGCCGCCGTGACCGCCGCCGGCACGGCGCTGGACGACGCCAAGGTCGACGCGATGCGCAAGCTCCACGGGCTGCAGGAGGCCACCAAGACCGCGGCCGCCGCCAAGGCCACCGCGGACAAGGCCCTCGCCGACGCCAAGGCCGCCGCCGAGAAGCCGGCCGACAAGCCCACGGACAAGCCGAGCGACAAGCCGGCCGACAAGCCGGTCGAGCAGCCCGCGCCGGCCACGGCGGAGCAGCCGGCCGCCGTCACCCCGATCTCGGACACCACCGCGTCGACCGGCTCCACCAAGCCGACGGCCAAGGCGACCACGGCGAGCAGCCAGACCAAGTCGACGACCGCCGCCGCGACCAAGGCGACCACCGGCTCGACCACCGAACTCGCCGAGACCGGGTCCACCCCGGCCACCCCGTACCTGGCGCTGGGTTCCGGCCTGGCCCTGAGCCTGGGTGCCGCGGCCCTCTACGTCTCCCGCCGCAAGCCGGCCCGCTCCTCCTCCTGATCCACCCGGTTCGCGCCCGCTCGGGAGGAGGGCGCGGACCCCGCAGCACCCCGCACCGCAGGGCAGGCCCCCTCCCGGCCCGCCCTGCGGTTTCGCGTTTCCCGGCCCCGAAACGCCCCGATCGGGTGAACGGCGGGAGTTCACCCGACCGGCCCCTCGGTCGTGTGCGACGGTCCAGGTGCTCACTCACGCATTGGGAGATCGCTATGGACCCTGATCAGAGGTTGTGGAAGGCCTGGAAGGCCGTGGCCCTCCCGAAGCACGCGCGCGCAGAGATCGACGAAGACAGCATCACCATCTCGGTCATCGGTGACCTCCGTCATGCAGCGGTGGGAGGTGGCCTCGGGAAGGCGCTGACGAAGCACCTTCGCGGGACGGGGTACACGGCGACGCAAGGCCGGTATGTGACCGCCGGTTTGAAGGTGATGAAACCTGACCTCGCCGTGGCACCGGACGACACGAAGGCGGTCGAACACCCTGAGGGTGTGGGGCTGTTGGCGTCCGGGATTCCCCTTGTCGCCGAGGTCGTGTGGCCCGACTGCTACGAACGCCGTGACCAGGAGTTCAAGCCGCGCGCCTACGCTTCCGCAGACATTCCGGTGTACGTGATCATCGATGACTACGATCACGGCGGTACCGTGACCATACTTTCCCGTCCCGACGCCGAGCGCCGTGCCTACGCCGCCTCGACCCGGATCCCGTACGGCGAGGAAGCCGTGATCCCCGAGGGCCCCGCCAAGGGGTTCGTGATCGGGCCGGAGATCACCGGTGAACGCCGTGGCTGATCACGTGGCTGGTCCCGGGGTGTCGTTCCGGCGGGATCTGTCCGAGTGGCGGGTCGTGCTGGTCGCGTGGCGGCTGCTGGTGTTGCAGGCGGCGGATCCGGTGGTGGGGGCCGGGATGGCCGAGCACTCGACGTACCAGGCGCATCCGTGGCGGCGGGTGGAGCACACGCTGGGGAGCGGGCGGCGGCTGTTCTACCAGGACGGGGAGGCGCTGCGGCGGGAGGTCGCGCGACTGGACCGGGCGCACAAGCGGATCCGTGGGACGGCGCCGGACGGGCGGGCGTACGACGCCGAGGACGCGGCGACCCGGGCGTGGGTGCTGCTGACGCTGTTCGAGTGCGTGGTCGCGATGCGGCGGCTGGGCGGGGATCCGTACGATGCCGGTCAACTGGAGGCGGCGTACCAGGAGTTCACCGGGTCGGTGGCGGCCTTCGGGCTGCCCGAGGGCGAACTTCCCGGCAGTGCGGCCGAGTTGCCCGCGTACTTCGCCCAGGCGGCGCGTGAGCGGCTGGAGTTCACCGAGGCGGCCCGCTACCTGCTGGAGGACATGCTGCGCGGGGCGCCGCGGCCGCGCCGGCTGTGGTTCCTCGGCGACGCCGGGTGGCGGGTGCTGCGGGTGGTGGTGGCGCGGGCGATCACGGCGCTGACGGTGGCGGATCTGCCGCCGGCGGTGCGGGAGCGGTTCGGGCTGGTGCGGACGCGGCGGGCCGCGCTGCTGTCCTGGCTGCTGCACCGGGGCGCCGGCGCGGTCGTCCCGCGGCTGCCGGACCGGCTGCGCTACCGCTCCCCGGAGCAGGGCGGCGCCCCGGCCCGGTGGCGTCCGCCGCGTCAGGGCCGGCGCCGGGACGCGCGCGGGTCCCGGGTGGACCGGTTCTTCCGCGAGGTGCTGGACCAGACCGGCGACGGCTTCCTCACCGTCCACGACCTGCGGGCGATGGCGCACAACGTGTGCTGGCAGCTGGAGTTGGACGAGGCCGCCGAGGCGCGGGTGTACCAGGCGTTCGACGGCTGGTGGGAGCAGCTGCGCGCGGCGATGGACGCGAACGGCGACGGCAAGGTGAGCCGGGAGGAGTTCGTGGCGGCGACCGTCGCGGGCTGCGACCGGGATCCGGCCTATCTGGAGCAGGGGCTGCTGCCCGCGCTGCGGGCCGTGTTCACCGCCGCCGACACCGACGGCAGCGGCTTCCTGGAGGCGGACGAGTACCGGGCGGTGTTCGGCGGCCCGCGCGTCCATCCGGCCGAACTGTCGCACGGGTTCCGCCAGTTGGACGTGGACGGGGACGGTCGGATCACCGTGGAGGAGTTCCTGCACGGCTTCACCGAGTTCTTCACCGCCCGCGCCGACTCCACTCCCGGCACCCAGCTCCTCGGCCGGGCGTAGCGCCGAGGCGTAGCCAAAGGGCGTAGCGGAGAAACGAGGACGGGACCAGGGGTCGCTGGTCCCGTCAGGCGCCCACGCCGTCGTGTCAAGCGACGGATCGGCCAAGATCGCCCCGCCGACTGCCCGGCCGTTCGTTGTCAGGGCCGTGGGCGGCTCCGCAGACTGTCCCCACCGCCGCTGCATCCACCACCGCACCCCGCCGCACGGCCGCACACGGCCACTCCCTGCTACGTGCGGCTACACACCGTTCCGAAGGTGTCAACCCCACCCCGCCTGCGATTCCTTCGTAAGGATGATGGATACTGCTCCTTGTGAACGTGTTCACGTTCACAAGCGGACAAGCTTGCGTGGTTGTGCAGCGGTCTACAGCTATAGATGAAGTTTGTCCGAAACATGCCCTTCAACAGGGCCGGTCGGTTGGAGAGAGGGCGACGTGGAGCTGGCAATCGCTCACGAGACCATCGCGCGATGGCAATTCGGCATCACCACCGTTTACCACTTCCTCTTCGTCCCGCTCACCATCAGCCTCGCCGCCATCGTGGCCGGGCTGGAGACCGCCTGGGTGAGGACGAACAAGGAGAAGTACTTCCACGCCACCAAGTTCTGGGGGAAGCTTTTCCTGATCAACATCGCGATGGGCGTGGTCACCGGCATCGTCCAGGAATTCCAGTTCGGCATGAACTGGTCCGACTACTCCCGTTTCGTCGGCGACGTCTTCGGCGCCCCGCTCGCGATGGAGGCGCTGATCGCCTTCTTCTTCGAGTCCACCTTCATCGGCCTGTGGATCTTCGGCTGGGACAAGCTGCCGAAGAAGATCCACTGCGCCTGCATGTGGATGGTCGCCCTGGGCACCGTGCTCTCCGCCTACTTCATCCTGGCGGCCAACTCCTGGATGCAGCACCCGGTCGGCTACTCGATCGACCCGGCCACCGGCAAGGCCCAGCTCACCGACATCGCCAAGGTGCTGTTCCAGAACACCACCCTCACCGTGGTGGCGCACACCCTGACCGCCGCCTTCCTCACCGGCGCGGCCTTCATGGTCGGCATCGCCTCCTTCCACCTCTGGAAGGCCAAGCGCAAGCCGGAGAGCGCCGACCCCAAGAAGACCGCCGTGATGCGCACTTCGCTGCGGCTCGGCCTGGTCCTCGCCGTGGTCTTCGGCGCCGGCACCGCGCTCAGCGGCGACTCGCTCGCCAAGGTCATGTTCGAGCAGCAGCCGATGAAGATGGCCGCCGCCGAGGCCCTGTGGGACACCCAGTCGCCCGCGCCGTTCTCGATCTTCGCGGTCGGCGACGTCAGCAAGGGCCACAACTCGGTCGAGCTGGAGATCCCCGGGATACTCTCCTTCCTCGCCCACAGCGACTTCAACTCCTCCGTCCCCGGCATCAACGACACCGCGGCCGCCGAGGCCGCCAAGTACGGCGGCGACCCCAAGGACTACATCCCGAGCATCTTCGTCACCTACTGGGGCTTCCGCCTCATGATCGGTTTCGGGATGACCTCCTTCGTGGCCGGCCTGATCGGGCTCTGGACCACCCGGCGCAAGAAGTTCCTGCGCCCCGAGTTCCGCACCGGCGACACCGAGGTGCCCCGGCTGATGCTCACCCCCGGGCGGGAGATGGGTCCGTTCCTCACCAAGTGGAGCTGGCGGATCGGCATCCTGACCATGGGCTTCCCGCTGATCGCCAACAGCTTCGGCTGGATCTTCACCGAGATGGGCCGCCAGCCGTGGGCCGTCTTCGGCCTGATGACCACGGCGAACGCGGTCTCCCCCAACGTGAGCGTCGGCACCCAGATCGGCGCCCTCACCACCTTCACCCTGCTGTACGCGATCCTCGCCGTCGTCGAGGTCCGGCTGCTGGTGAAGTACGCCAAGGCCGGCCCGGTGGTGACCGAGCAGCCCCCCGCCAAGGACCCGACCCTGCGCGGACCGTCCTCGGACGACGACGCCGACAAGCCTCTCGCCTTCGCCTACTGAGGACCACAGGGGATCTGACATGCAACTCCACGACGTCTGGTTCGTACTGATCGCGGTCCTGTGGATCGGCTACTTCTTCCTGGAGGGCTTCGACTTCGGGATCGGCATCCTCACCAAGCCGCTCGCCCGCAACACCGCCGAACGGCGCGTCCTGATCAACACCATCGGCCCGGTCTGGGACGGCAACGAGGTCTGGCTGCTGACCGCCGGCGGCGCCACCTTCGCGGCCTTCCCGGACTGGTACGCGACCCTGTTCAGCGGCTTCTACATCCCGCTGCTGATCATCCTGGTCTGCCTCATCGTGCGCGGCGTGGCCTTCGAGTACCGGGCCAAGCGCGACGACCCGCGCTGGCAGCGCAACTGGGAGGAGGCCATCTTCTGGACCTCGCTGCTCCCGGCCTTCCTGTGGGGCGTGGCCTTCGCCAACATCGTGCGCGGCGTCGACATCGACGCGCAGAAGAACTACGTCGGCACCTTCTGGGACCTGCTCAACCCGTACGCCCTCCTCGGCGGCCTGGTGACGCTCAGCCTGTTCACCTTCCACGGCGCGGTGTTCGCGGCGCTCAAGACGGTCGGCGAGATCCGCGACCGGGCCCGGGCCACCGCCCTGCGGGTGGGCGCGGTGGCGGCCGTGCTGGCGCTGGTCTTCCTGCTCTGGACGCAGGCCGACAACGGCAACGGCCGCAGCCTGGCCGCCCTGGTCATCGCCGTGCTGGCCCTGGTCGCCGCCCTGGTGGCCAACCAACTCGGCCGCGAGGGCTGGGCGTTCATCCTCTCCGGGGCGACCATCGTGGCCGCCGTCGCGATGCTCTTCCTGGCGCTCTTCCCGAACGTCATGCCCTCCACCCTCAACGACGGCTGGAGCCTGACCGTCAGCAACGCGGCCTCCTCGCCGTACACGCTGAAGCTGATGACCATCGTGGCCGCGGTGTTCACCCCGCTCGTGCTGCTCTACCAGGGCTGGACGTACTGGGTGTTCCGCAAGCGCATCGGCGTCCAGCACATCCCCGGGCACGGCCCGGCCGCCACGCTCGACCAGGCCTGACGCCGTGAAGCCGGTCGACCCCCGACTCCTCGGGTACGCCCGCACCACCCGTGCCTTCCTCGCCGGATCCGTGCTCCTCGGCGGGGCGGGCGCGGCCCTGGTGGTCGCCCAGGCGAGTCTGATCGCCGAGATCGTCGTCCGCGCCTTCCAGCGCCAGGCGACCCTCGGCGAACTGACCACGCCGCTGCTGCTGCTCGCCCTGACGGCCGTCGGGCGCGGGCTGGTCGGCTGGCTCACCGAACTCACCGCGCACCGGTCCGTCGCCCGGGTGAAGTCCACCCTGCGGCGCCGGCTGCTCGACCACGCCACCGCGCTCGGCCCGGCCTACCTGGCGGGCCGGCGCACCGGCGAACTCACCACCCTCGCCACCCGCGGCATCGACGCGCTGGACGACTACTTCGCCCGCTACCTGCCGCAGTTGGCGCTCGCCGTCGTCGTCCCGGTGATCGTGCTGCTGCGGATCGTCGGCGCCGACTTCACCTCGGCCGCGATCATCGCCGGCACGCTCCCGCTGATCCCGCTGTTCATGGTGCTGATCGGGATGGCCACCCAGAGCCGGATGGACCGGCAGTGGGGCACCCTGGCCCGGCTCTCGCACCACTTCCTCGACGTGGTGGCCGGGCTGCCCACCCTCAAGGTGTTCAACCGGGCCCGCGCCCAGGCCGCCACCATCGCCAGGATCACCGCCGACTACCGCCGCGCCACCCTGCGCACCCTGCGGATCGCCTTCATCTCCTCCTTCGCGCTGGAACTGCTCTCCACCCTGTCGGTCGCACTGGTCGCGGTCACCGTCGGCTTCCGGCTGGTGGACGGCACGCTCGACCTGGAGACCGGGCTGCTGATCCTGATCCTCGCCCCCGAGGTGTACTTCCCGATCCGCCAGGTCGGCGCGCTCTACCACTCCAGCGTGGAGGGCCTGACCGCCGCCGACGAGATCTTCCAGGTACTGGAGACCCCGCTGCCCGCCGCCGGCACGGTGCCCGCACCCGCCCTCACCGGGGCCGCCGTCACCGCCGCCGACCTGGTCGTGCGCCACCCCGGCCGGACCGAGCCCGCGCTGGACGGCGCCGCGCTGACCCTGCGCCCGGGCACCACCACCGCCCTCACCGGCCCGAGCGGGGCCGGCAAGTCCACCCTGCTCGCCGTGCTGCTCGGCCTCGTCGCCCCGGACGCCGGCACCGTCCGGATCACCGCCGCCGACGGGCGGACCCACGACCTGGCCGCGCTGGAACCGGCGAGCTGGCGGCGGCAGATCGCCTGGGTGCCGCAGCACCCGCACCTGTTCGCCGGGACGGTCGCCGACAACCTGCGGCTCTACCGCCCGGACGCCACCGACGAGCAGCTGTGGACGGCGCTGCGGGCCGCGCACGCGCTCGACTTCGTGACCAGGCTGGACGCCCCGCTCGGCGAGGACGGTGCCGGGCTCTCCGCCGGGCAGCGCCAGCGGCTCGCGCTCGCCCGCGTCCTGCTCGCCGACGACCGGCCGCTGGTCCTCCTCGACGAGCCGACCGCCAACCTGGACGGCGCCTCCGAGGCCGCCGTCGTGGACGCCGTCCGGACGCTCGCCGAGGACCCGGCGCGCACCGTGCTGATCGTCGCCCACCGGCCGGCGCTGCTGGCCGTCGCCGACCACCGGGTCCGGCTGGCGGGGGCGCCCGCCCCGGCTGCGGCCGCGTCCTCTGCTGCGGTCGAGCGGCCCGCGCACAGCGGGCGGCCGACGCCCGCCCCCGCCACGACGGAGGACGAGCCCGAGACCGCCGCCGCCACCCCGAGGCTGGCGCTGTCCGTCCTGCTCGGCGCGCTCGCCCTCGGCTGCGCCGTCGCGCTGATGGCCACCTCCGGCTACCTGATCTCCCGGGCCTCCGAGATGCCGCCGGTGCTCTACCTGATGATGGCCGTCACCTCGGTACGGACCTTCGGCATCGGCCGCAGCGTCTTCCGCTACGCCGAACGGCTGGTCTCGCACGATGCCGTGCTGCGCACCCTCGGCACCCTGCGGGCCGCCGTCTACCGGCGGCTCACCGCGCTCGCCCCGGCCGGGCTGCCCGCCTTCCGGCGCGGCGACCTGCTCTCCCGGCTGGTCGCCGACGTCGACGCGATCCAGGACCACCACCTGCGCTGGCGGCTGCCGGCCGCCGTGGCGGGCGTGGTCTCGCTGGCCGCCGCGGTGGCGATGGGCGCCTTCCTGCCCGCCGCCGGGGTCGTGCTCGGGGTCGGGCTGCTGCTCGCGGGCGCGGTGGTGCCCGCCCTGGCGGCCCGCTGGTCGGCCGGTGCCGAACGGCGGCAGGCCCCCGAGCGCGGGCGGCTCGCCACCACCGTCGTCGACGCCTTCACCGGCACCGCCGAACTCACCGTGGCCGGCGCGCTGCCCGGCCGGCTCGCCGCCGTCCACGGCGCCGACGCCGCGCTCACCCGGCTGGCCGCCCGCTCGGCGGCCACCACCGCGCTCGGCACCGGGCTGATCGCGCTGCTCACCGGGCTGACCGTGGCCGCCGCGGCGGCCGTCGGCGTCCAGGGAGTGCACGGCGGCGCGCTGGCGCCGGTCTGCCTGGCCGTGGTCGTGCTCACTCCGCTGGCCGCGTTCGAGGCCGTCACCGGGATGCCGCTGGCCGTCCAGGCGCGCCAGCGCAGCCGGGCCGCGCGGGCCCGGCTGGACGAGGTGCTGGAGGCCGAGGCCGCCGTCCAGGAGCCGGCCGCGCCCGCCGCGCTGCCCGAACAGCCGCTGCCGGTCGCCGTGCGCGGACTGACCGTCCGGCACCCCGGGCAGGCCGTGGACGCGCTCACCGGCGTCGACCTCGACCTCGCGGCCGGCCGCCGGATCGCCGTGGTCGGCCCGTCCGGCTCCGGCAAGACCACCCTGGCCCAGGCGCTGCTGCGGTTCCTGGAGCCGAGCGCGGGCGGCGTCACCTTCGCCGACGGCCGTCCACAGGCTGTGGACAGCCGCGCGCTCGCGGGCGAGGACGTCCGCCGGGTGATCGGACTGTGCGCCCAGGACGCCCACGTCTTCGACAGCTCGCTGCGGGAGAACCTGCGGCTGGCCCGGCCGGACGCCACCGAGGACGACCTGCGCGCCGCGCTCGCCGCCGCCCGGCTGCTGGACTGGACGCTGACCCTGCCCGACGGCCTGGACACCATGGTCGGCGAGCACGGCGCCCGGCTCTCCGGCGGCCAGCGGCAGCGGCTCGCACTGGCCCGGGCCCTGCTCGCCGACTTCCCGGTGCTCGTCCTGGACGAGCCCGCCGAACACCTCGACCTGCCCACCGCCGACGCGCTCACCACCGACCTGCTGGCCGCCACCGAGGGCCGCACCACCGTGCTGATCACCCACCGGCTGGCCGGCCTGGACGACACCACCGTCGACGAGGTGCTGGTGCTGGACGGCGGCCGGGTCGCCGAGCGCGGCCGCTGGTCGGAGCTGGTCGCGGACCGGGACGGGCGGCTGCACGCCATGTGGCGGCGGGAGCAGGAGGCGGACGGGCTGCTGGAGCCGGTCGGGGCCACCTGTTAGACCCGGTCGGGGCCGCCCGTTCGGCCTGGTCGGGCCGCTCGTTCGGATCGGTGGGGGGCCGCTCGTCGGGCCCGGTCAGGGCGCGTTTTCCGAGTCGCGCCCATCCTTCGGATGAAAAGCGTACAAACTAGGCTTTCTGCATGGACCCCACGCCAGAGCCCTCCGCCGCCGCGCCCGAGCCGACACCCCATCGGGTGCCGGAGATCGCCTCGCTCGGGCTGGACACCCTGGTCACCGAGGTCGCGGAACGCCTGCAGTCGGCCGCCGCGGTCACCGACCGGATGCAGCGGCTGCTGGAGGCGGTGGTCTCCATCGGCGCCGGGCTCGACCTGCACGCCACCCTGCACCGGATCGCCACCGGCGCCGCCGAACTCGTCGACGCCCGGTACGCGGCCCTCGGCGTGATCGCCCCCGGCCGCACCGGCCTGGCCGACTTCATCCACGTCGGCGTCGACGACGAGACCGCCGCCGAGATCGGCGACCTGCCCGCCGGCCGCGGCATCCTCGGCGCGCTGATCGACCGCCCCGAGCCGCTGCGGCTCGCCGAGCTCGGCGCCGACCCGCGCTCCTCCGGGTTCCCGCCGCACCACCCGGAGATGAAGACCTTCCTCGGCGAGCCGATCCGGGTCCGCGACGAGGTCTTCGGCAACCTCTACCTCACCGAGAAGAAGGGCGGCGGCGCCTTCACCCCCGAGGACGAACAGGTGGTGCACGCGCTCGCCGCGGCGGCCGGCGTCGCCATCGAGAACTCCCGGCTGTACGAGGAGGGGCGGCGCCGGGAACGCTGGATCGCCGGCGCCTCCGCCGTCACCACGGCGCTGCTCTCCACCGACCAGGCCGAGAGCGCGCTCACCGTCGCGGCCGAGCAGGTCCGCGAGCTGGCGGACGCCGCGCTCGGCATGATCCTGCTCCCGACCGAACCGACGGAGGACGGCGACGGGCAGATGCGGGTCGCCCACGCCTCCGGCGAGGCCGCCGAGTTCGTCCGGGGCGAGCTGCTGCCCAGGGAGAGCTTCGCGGCCCGGCTGCTCGCCGGGGAGAGCGTCTACCTGGACGACATGTCCAGCGACCCGACCGTCGAGATCCGGCTCGCCCGCGCCTTCGGCCCGTCCATGGCCGTCCCGATGGTCGCCGCCGGGCGGGTGCTCGGCGGGCTCTGCGTCTGGCGCCCGCGCGGCGCCCTGCCGTTCACCGACACCGAGAAGCAGCTCGCCGAGACCTTCGCCTCGCAGGCCGCGCTGGCCCTGCGGCTCGCCGAGGGCCAGCGCGACCAGCAGCGCCTGGCCGTCTTCCAGGACCGCGACCGGATCGCCCGCGACCTGCACGACCTGGTGATCCAGCGGCTGTTCGCCACCGGGATGATGCTGGAGAGCGCGGCCCGGCGGTCCGTGGTGCCCGAGGTGAAGGTCGGCATCGGCAAGGCGGTGGACGAGCTGGACGCCACCATCCAGGAGGTCCGCACCACCATCTACGCCCTCCAGCACGACAACCACGGCGACGCGCCGGACACCCTGCGCACCCGGGTGCTGCGCGAGGCCAGCCAGGCCGCGGCCGCGCTCGGCTTCAAGCCCTCGGTGAGCTTCGTCGGGCCGGTGGAGAGCCTGGTCGAGGAGAAGAACGGCCGTCAACTGCTCGCCGCGCTCAGGGAGATGCTCTCCAACACGGCCCGGCACGCGCGGGCCTCCCGGGTCGGCGTCGAGATCGACGCGACCGCCCACCTGGACGACGCCGGCCGACCGGTGAGCGGCGACCCGGAGTCGCTGGACCGGGGCGGGCGCCCGGGCGTGCTGCTGACGGTGACGGACGACGGCGTCGGCATCCCGGAGGGCGGCCGCCGCAGCGGCCTGCTCAACCTGACCCGGCGGGCCGAGGCGCTCGGCGGCGCCGCCTGGCACGAGGCCGGGCCGTACGGGAAGGGCACCCTGGTCCGCTGGACGGCCCGGCTCTGAGCCCGGCCCGATCCTCCTCGGCGGTTGGCCAGTGAAAGTTAAACGAGGGAGAACTTCCCGACCAACACCGCAAGTTGTGAACGTTCTGGGCTTTCCGTGGGTCCGTGTGCACACATAGCTTTGCACCGGTCTCGGAGGGGTAACCGGACGGGGGGAGCAGTGGACGCGTCTGGCCGCGGGAACACCGCAGCAGGGGCAAGTCGAGGCGGGTTCAGGACGGAGCGCGCCCCGGACGGGCGGTACCGCTGGCAACTGAAGGCGCCGAACGGCCGGGTGGTGGCCATCACCGCCGCCATGTTCGAGACGCCCGTCGAGGCCGAGCGCGGCTTCGACGGATTACGCGTCGGCGCCGCCGAACTCACCGCGCGGATCACCCACGTCCGGGACGGCATCGGCTGGATCTGGGTCGTCCCAGGCTCGCGCAGCCTGCCCGAGGTGCGTTCCAGCCGCGCGTACGAGCGGTACGCGACCTGCCAGAACGCCTTCCGGCGCTTCGTCGTGCTGCTGGCCAAACAGCCCGCGCGGGACCTGCCCGTCCGGGACCTTCCCGCCCGGGAGCTGCCCGGGCGTGACCGTCCCGGTCGCGACCAATCGGTTCGCGACCAAGCAGTTCGCGACCAATCCGTTCGTGAGCGGCTCGTTCGTGAGCAGTCCGGTCGGGAACGACCGGCCCGCGACCTGCCGGGCCGTGAACTTCCCCGGAACACCGTCTCGTTGAGACGCCCCGATGGCCGCTGAGGGGCGCGGCCCCCGTCTGCTGATCGTCCCCGCACCCGAACGCTGCCTGGGCTGGGCGCTGCGCGCCGCCAACGGGCGGCCGCTCGGCGTGGGCGTGCGCACCTACCGCAGCGAGGAGGAACTCGCCGAGGCGGTCCGGGTGCTGCTGATCGAGCGGGCGGCCCTGCGATGTTCGGTGGCCCAGTCCGAGGGCCGGCAGTGGGTGTGGTCCGCCTACCTGCCGGCGCGCAGCACCCGGCGGACGGGGGTCGAGCCCGCGCCGGTGGCGCGCAGCGCCCGCGGCTACCTGCGGCGCGACCAGTGCCAGGCCGGCGCCGAGGGCTTCCTGGCCGGACTCCAGTGGGTGGGGCAGGAGTTGCGGCGGGGTGGTCGGGACGGCCGCTGGCCGCTGTGAGGCGGTCGGGGCCCACGTGCAGTTCCGGTGAAGCGCAGGTTTCCGGCAACACCCCGAGTCGCCACCTGGAGAAGAACGTCACCGGCCTCCGGCCACCCCCTTTCCCCTCCGCCACGCCCGCGCTGACCAGTCGCTAAACCTCGTCGAACCGATGAGTCGACAATCCCGGCCCGCCCTCGACCTCCCTTCCGGCGGAACCTCCGGGCCGGACAGGATCTGCACTGCCGGAGCGGCCGCAGCGGACGCGGCCACCGGCCCCGGGCTCCCAACCAGAGCACGGGTCCACGCGATGGACGTCTCTCCCACCGGAGGAAGAGAAACATGCGTAAGACCGCTGCCAAGCTGCTCACCATTGCCGCCCTGGCGACCTCCCTGGCCACCGTCGCCAGCGGCACCGCCCTGGCCGACCCGGCGTCGCTCCCGGCCGCCAAGGACATCGTGGGCGTCGGCTCCGACACCACCCAGGCCGTCCTGAACCAGTTCTCGGCGGACTACAACGCCACCATTCCGAGCAGCAACACCACCACCCCGCGCCTGTACAGCTGGGACGCGACCGGCACCTCGCCGATCACCACCAAGACCGGTGCCACCTCCATCGCCCGCCCGAACGGCTCCGGCGCCGGCATCACCGCGCTGAAGAACAACACCAGCGCCACCGTGGACTTCGCCCGCTCCTCGCGCGGCCCGGCGTCGACCGACCCGAACACCTTCGACTTCGTGGCGTACGCCACGGACGCGGTGTCCTGGGCGGCCCAGAACGGCGGCAACGCGCCGGCCAACCTGACCACGCAGAACCTCAAGGACATCTACACCTGCAACGTCACCACCTGGGACCAGATCGACCCCAGCCTGCCCAGCACCACCATCAAGCCGTTCCTGCCGCAGTCCGGCTCCGGCACCCGCTCCTTCTTCCTCTCCACCATCGGCGTCTCGGCCTTCGGCCTCTGCGTCACCGAGGGTGTCCAGGAGAACGAGGGCAGCGACGCCCAGCTGAACGACCCCGACGCGCTGGTCCCCTACTCCGTCGCCCACTACGTCGGCCAGGTGTACTACGGCAAGGGCAGCGGCGCCGACGTCCAGGGCCCGCTGACCATCCGCAACGTGAACGGCGTCGCCCCGGTCGACACCACCAACAAGGTGATCACCAACGCCTTCGCCGGCACCTCCTACGCCCGTAGCGTCTACAACGTGGTCCGTCACTCCGACTGGATCGCCACCGACACCCACGGCACCGCGCTGCGCGCCATCTTCGGCACCAGCGGCTGGGTCTGCACCAACGCCACCGCGTCCGCCGACCTGAAGAGCTTCGGCTTCCTGCCGCTGCCGGCCGGCGCCTGCGGCAGCGTCACCCACTCCTGATCCACCCCGCACCATCCGGCGGCCACGGGCTCAGCGCCCGTGGCCGCCGGCCATCGGAGGAGCCGTCGAAGGGGCCCGGGACCATGCGTGGAACGACGAAGAAGCTGCTCGCCGCCGCCGCTCTGGCGACGGCGGTCGTCACCGCGACCGGCGGCACGGGGGCCGCCGATCCGACGTCGCTGCCGGCCGCACGGGACATCGTGGGGGTGGGGGACGGCGTCACCCAGCCGCTGATGAACCAGTTCTCGGCGGACTACAACGCCACCATTCCGAGCAGCAACACCACCACGCCGCGCCTGTACAGCTGGGACGCGACCGGTACCTCGCCGATCACCACCAAGTCCGGCGCCGCCTCCATCGCCCGCCCGAACGGGGCCGGCGCCGGCATCAACGTGCTGAGGAACAACACCGGTGCGACGGTGGACTTCGTTCGCTCCGAGCGCGGTCCGGCGTCGACCGACCCGAACACCTTCGACTTCGTGGCGTACGCGCGGGACGCGGTGTCCTGGGCGGCCAAGTCCGGGGGCAACGCGCCGGCCAACCTGACGACGCAGAACCTCCTGGACATCTACACCTGCAGCATCACCACCTGGGACCAGATCGACCCCGGCCTGCCCAACACCACCATCAAGCCGTTCCTGCCGACCGGCTCCGGCACCGGCGCGATCTTCCTGTCCGCCATCGGCGTCTCCTCCTTCGGCCTCTGCGTCACCCAGGGCGTGCAGGAGAACGAAGGCAGCGACGCCCAACTGAACGACCCCGACGCGCTGGTGCCCTACTCGGTGGGGCACTACATCGGCCAGGTCTACTTCGGCCGGGGCAGTGGCACCGACGTGCAGGGCCCGCTGACCATCCGCAGCGTGAACGGCATCGCGCCGGTCGACACCGTCAACAAGGTGATCTCCAACGCCCTCGTCGGCACCATGTACAGCACCGTCCTCTACAACGTGGTCCGCGACGCCGAGTGGTTCGCCACGGACGCCCACGGTGTCGCACTGCGCGCTGTTTTCGGCCGGAACGGCTGGCTCTGCACCAACGCCACCGCGTTTGCCGACCTGAAGAGCTTCGGCTTCCTGCCGCTTCCGGCCTTCGCCTGCGGCAGCGCCACTCACAGCTGACCCATCGCCTGACCCGCAACACCCCACCTCTCCCAAGGAGTTCAGCATGGCAAGAACCGGCATTCGCCTCGCCACCACCGGTGCCGCCGTCGTCCTGGCAGTCACCGGTGTCGGCGGTGTGGCCGTGGCCGACACCACCGCCACCGCGCCCACCGGCAACGCCGTGATCACCGTCGACGGCGCGTTCCTGGCCAAGTCGGTGCTCAAGGGCATCGTCGTCGTCCCGCTGACGCCGGCCACCGCGGCCGCCGCCAACAACGCCATCACCGCGACCTTCCCGGTGACCGGCGGAGCGGCCAACATCCCGTCCTTCTCCGGGGACGTGCAGCTCGGTGGCAGCCTGCTCTTCTTCAACGTCACGAACGGCAAGAGCGTCGTCTTCAAGCAGCTCGACTTCGGCGTTCGCAGCTGGAAGATCACGGCCGTCCCGGACGGCGGCACTAACCCGGTGGCGCTGCTGGACCCGCTGGGCGACACCCAGGTCGGCCGCACCGGCACCACGCAGAGCCTCACCGCGTCCAGCCTCCAGGTGGACGCTGAGGGCGCGCAGTACCTGGACAAGGCCCTCGGCACCACGTACTTCACCGGCGGCCAGTCGGTCGGCTCGCTCGACCTGTCCTTCACCCCGGGCAGCTGACCCCCGGCCCGCGATGACCGCGGGGTGATCTGCGGGCCCGCACCCCGGTGCGGGCCCGTACGCATTCGGACGACGCAACTCCGTTCCATGGGTGCCGCGTTGGGGTCTCGTACACCCTGTCGACCGGATCCGGCCATATCCGGCTGGCGCAATGGTCAGGTACCGGAACCGTCCGGTCGTCCGCATGCCTGATCCCCCTTGCGCCGCGTGCTGGGCGGCGCGGATTCGCACGGAGGTGCCCGCCATGAGAGTCCGACTACCCGACCGGAGGGATCCGGGGTGGTGGCGTCGCCGATGGCCGGCGATCGCGATGGTGTGGTCGGTGGTGGTGGCCCTAGGGGTGGTGCCGATCGGCCTGGGGGCGGTGCCACAGGCGGTGGCGGCGTCGTCCACGGTGACGGTGAAGGGGCCGAAGCTCTGGAACCCGAGCACCGGGACGTACGGCAAGCAGGGGAGCATCACGCTCTCGCAGTCGAAGGACCTCACCAACCAGGTGGTCCAGCTCTCCTGGAGCGGCTTCACCCCGACCACGGACGGCAACGGCCAGCCGAGGACGATCGTGAAGCCCGGCGACGCCTACTCCTTCTTCGCCGTCCGGATCTACGAGTGCCGCGGCACCGATCCAAAGGTCACCGACTGTTACGGCAGCACCATGTACGGGCTCGATCCGGCTGCCGGGTTCCAGCAGCGGAAGACCGACGTGCCTGCGCCGGACTTCCCGACCAACATGGTGATCTCCCCCACCAGTATGGACGGTACGGGAGCCGCGACCATCGAGCTGTACACGGGGCTGCAGAGCCCGAGCCTGGCCTGCGACGCCACCCACCCGTGTTCCCTGGTGGTGGAGGCCAACTACGGCGGTGACAGCCTCGGCCAGACGAATCCGCAGCAGACCGTGGACTGCACGAACCACACCCTCGATCTCACCACCGGATACAAGCTCGCGGCGGACGAGGTGTTCGGCAAGGACGCGGCCAACGGCATGTCAAGCGGCGAGCAGTGTGCCTGGGAGAATCGGTCCGTGGTCCCGCTGGCCTTTGCGCCCACGCCGGCCGCCTGCGAGGCGCAGACGTCGGCGTTCCGTGCCGCAGGCCTGGAGGCGGCCAACCGGGCCGTGCAGCTGTGGCGTTCCGGCCTGTGCCTGGGCGACAACCCGTTGGCCTTCCAGTACCTTCCCGCCGGTGGCGAGCCGCAGGCCCGGGCCGACTTCCTCGGCGGAGCGACGGACGTCGCCCTGACGGTCCGTCCGGACACGTCGACGCCTCAACGCCCTTACGTCTACGCGCCGTTGGCGGCCTCTGGCGTGTCGGTGGCTTTCGTGGTCGACGACCCGTCGACCGGCCGGCAGATCAGGGACATGAAGCTCAACGCCCGGCTGCTGGCCAAGCTGCTCACCCAGTCGTACTCGCCCGCCGGAGGCGTGATCGCCTCCGTGAAGGGCAACCCGACCTGCATCTTCCGGGACCAGGAGTTCCTGAAGCTGAACCCGCTGCCGCCGGAGAGCGGGCTGAAGTGGCCGACGTCCTGCGCGGTCTCGCAGTCCAGCCCCATCGTGGTGGGCGGCACGACGGACCTGGTGTACCAGCTGACCTCGTGGATCGCCTCCGACCCGGACGCCGCGCGCTTCCTGGACGGCGAGCCGGACCCGTGGGGCATGCGCGTGGACACGTACTACCTGCGGCCGGCCTTCTCCGGCTACCCGACCGACTCCTTCGCCCGGCAGGACTCCTCCGGGCTGGTCGGGGCGACGACGCAGCCGCGCAGCAACTGGCGCGAGTACGAGTGGAATCCGGTCACCACGGGGCTCGGTGACGTGGCGCGGAAGCTGCTGCAGAACAAGCCGACCTGCATCGATCCGACCATCCAGCCCGACGGCGGCCACAACCAGTGCGCGCCGATGGACCCGGGCAGCCGGACGCTGTTCTCGATCATGGACGCCGGCCAGGCGAAGGCCTACGCGCTCCCCGAGGCCCAACTCCTCAACCCGGCGGGCGGGTTCGCTTCGCCCAGCACGTCCAGCTTCCAGTCCGCGGTGGCGGACATGACGGTGGACGCGTCGACGGGTGTCCAGCAACTGCCGTACGGCGTCGCCGACACGGCGTACGCCCACGACCAGTTCGCCTACCCGCTGACCAGCGTGCAGTACGCGATGGTGCCGACCAAGGGCGTGCCCGACGCCAAGGCGGCGGCGATCGCCAAGTTCCTGAAGACGGTGACGACCAGCGGCCAGGTGTACGGCACCGAGCCCGGCCGGCTGGCGCAGGGCTTCCTCGCCCTGAACAACGCCCAGCGCGCGCAGGCGGCGGACGCCGCCTCGCACGTGGAGACGCAGGACGGCAAGCTGCCCGGCAACCAGGCCGCGCCGCCGAACCCGCCCCCCGTCACCCCCGACCCGGGGACGACCGGCGGCACCGGGGGCACCCCGGCGGGCGGATCGGGCTCCACGGACGGCGCCGCTCCCGGCACCGCGCCCGCGCCCGTGAGCGACGGCGGCACGGCGGCCGGCGGGACCGGGGACACCCCGGCCGACGGCAACACCTTCGGCACGACCGGCGGGACCAGTGGCACCGGGGGCTCCGGCTCCATCGGATCCACCGGTTCCACCGGGACGACCGGCGGCACGGCCGGCAGCGGCGGATCCGCCGCTGTCCCGGCCGCCGCAACGGCCGGCGGGGCGAAGGCCGCCACCCCCTCCGCGTCCGGCAAACCGATCACGGTGGCGCCCGTCGCGGCCGGCACGCCGGCGGCGGACCGCTCCGGCATGGCCCGCCTGCTGCTCCCGATCGCGCTGATCGGCGGCCTGGTGCTGCTGGTCGGCGGACCGGCGACGCTGCTGCTGGGCGGTACTCCGGCCGGGCAGAAGGCGCTGACCGGGCTGCGCGAGGGCTGGTCGCGGGTGCGTCGCCGCCGCTGGGGCCGCTGACGCCCGCGGTCGACACCTGCGCCGGTTGACGCCGGCGTACCTCGGACGACTCGGCGGGGCCGCCGTTCCGGCCCCGCCGACTCGTCCTCCCTGCCGCCCGCCGACCAGGCCCGCAGCCCGATTCGTGCCGCTCGCGCGCCCGCGACCGGACCGACCGACGACCACGAACCAGCCGACCGAGCCGCCTTCGACGCTTTCGTCGGGCCGCCGTCCAGGCCGGGGCACCGCCCCGGCACCCGTACCCGAGCACGGAGAGCAGACCATGACAGCCGCCGCCGAGCCCGCGGCACCGTACGCCGGGGCGCCAGGCCACCCCGACGGCCAGCCCGACCCCGACGTCCCGCGCGTCATCACCGCCCCCGCCACCCCCGGCGACCGGGTGTTCCGCGGCGTGCTGCGGCTCGCCGGGATCTCGGTCTTCGCCATCATGGGGCTGATCGCGTTCTTCCTGCTGCTGCGCGGCACGGACGCGCTGCGCGCGGTGGGCTGGTCGTTCCTGACCGAGCAGAAGTGGCAGACCGCCGCGCACAACTTCGGCATCGCCGCCGTCCTGCCGAACGGCCTGCTGATCGCCGTGATCGCCCTGGCCATCGCCGTCCCGGTGGCGCTGACCACGGCGGTCTTCATCTCCGAGTACGCGCCCGTGCGGCTGCGTTCGGTGCTGGTCTCGCTGATCGACCTGATGGCGGCGATCCCCAGCATCATCTACGGCCTGTGGGGGCTGTTCTTCCTCCAGCCGCGCATCATCGGCTTCGTCCGCTGGCTGGCCAACCACCTCGGCGACGCGATCCCCTTCCTGAAGGTGCGCACCGGCGACATCGGGACGTCCTACACCTCGTCCACCTTCATCGCGGGCGTCGTGGTCTCCCTGATGATCATCCCGATCGTCACCTCGCTCAGCCGGGAGGTGTTCTCCCAGGCCCCGCAGGGCGAGCGGGAGGGCGCGTACGCGCTCGGCTCGACCCGCTGGGGGATGGTGCGCGCGGTGGTGCTGCCGTTCGGCAAGGGCGGTGTGATCGGCGCGGTGATGCTGGGCTTCGGCCGGGCGATGGGGGAGACGATCGCCGTCGCGCTGATCATCTCGCCGAACTTCAAGACCATCACACACATCCTCGAGAACGGCGCCAACTCGATCTCGGCGCTGATCGCGCTGCGCTTCGGCGAGTCGGACGCGCTGTCGCTCTCCGCGCTGATGGCGGCCGGCCTGGTGCTGTTCGCGCTGACCCTGCTGGTCAACGTCGCGGCCGGCTTCGTGATCAACCGGTCGCGCTCCGGCGCCTCGACCGCGGACTGAGAAGGGCGGCCGACATGACCAACCCCGTTGAAGGGACGACCCGATGACCACGCTCGACCTGCCACCCGTGGCCGCGTCCGAGCCCGCCGAGGCGCCGCCCGCCCCCGCCCCCGTACCCCCGCGCCCGGAGCGGCGGGTGAAGCTCGGAGGGGTCACCCGCGAGGACGTGCTCACCGTGGCCGGCTCGCTGGTCGGCTCGCTGGCACTGGACTGGATGTGCTACGAGCGGATCCTGCCGTTCAGCGGCGCGTTCGGCTTTCTGGTCTGCTGGTACGTGCTGTTCCTGGCCGGCTACTTCACCCTCGGGCGGCTCCAGTGGGGCAGGCTGCTGGTGCGCGAGCGCCTGGTGTCGGTGGTCGCGTGGAGCTCCGGACTGCTGGTGCTCGCGCTGATCGTCGACCAGATCGGCTATCTGGTGGTCCGCGGCTCCGAGGCGGCCCAGCACCTGAACTTCTTCACCGAGTCGATGGAGAAGACGGCCGCGCTCTCCCCGATCACCTCCGGCGGCGCGCTCAACGCGATCGTCGGCTCGCTCGAACAGCTGGGCCTGGCCACGCTGTTCGCGGTGCCGCTGGGCATCGCCGCGGCGGTCTTCATGTCCGAGGTCGGCGGCCGGCTGGCGCGCCCGGTGCGGACGCTGGTCGAGGCGATGACGGCGCTGCCGTCGATCGTCGCGGGCCTGTTCGTGCTCGGCGTGGTGATCCTCACCCTCGGGTTCGAGCAGAGCGGGTTCGCGGCCTCGCTGGCGCTGACCGTGATGATGATGCCGATCGTCACCCGGGCCGCCGAGGTGGTCATCCGGCTGGTGCCGGGCACCCTGCGCGAGGCCTCGTACGCGCTCGGTGGCAGCCAGTGGCGGACGGTGTGGAACGTGGTGCTGCCGACCGCCCGGCCCGGCCTGGTGACGGCGGTGGTGCTCGGCATGGCGCGCGGCGTCGGCGAGACCTCGCCGGTGCTGCTGACCTCGGGCTTCACCGCGCAGTTCAATGCCGACCCGTTCACCGAGCCCCAGGTGTCGCTGCCGCTCTACATCTGGAACTACGTCAAGCAGCCCTACCCCGAGATGGTCGCGCGGGCCTTCGCCGCGGGCCTGACCCTGATGGCCGTGGTGCTGGTCCTGTTCGTCACCGCCCGGGTGCTCGGCGGCCGTCGGCCCGGCCAGTTGACGCGGAGTCAGAAGCGCCGGATCAACCGGGACGCCCGCCGTCTCGAGGCGGCCGCCGCGGCCGCCGTCGCCCGCCCGTACGCCGTCCAGCCGGAGAAGCGCTGATGCCCAGCCCAACCACCCTCCGTACCAGAGGAGTTCCCATGTCGTGGGAGGCCGCAAGCCGCCCCGTGGCCCGCACCCTGGCCGTGCTGCTGTCCCTGTCGCTCTCCGCGGCCTCACTGCTGCTCGGGCAGGGCGCCCAGGCGTTCGCGGCGTCGGTCGCGCTGAGCGCCCAGGGGTCCAGCTGGTCCGGTCCGGCGATCGACCAGTGGCGCCAGGACGTCGGGCCGCAGGGCATCCAGATCAACTTCAACCCGGTCGGCTCGGCCGCCGGCCGTACGGCCTGGAGCAACGGGCAGACCGACTTCACCGCCTCGGACGTGCCGTTCCGCAGCGGGGATGACACCGGCCTCAGCGAATCGGCCCGCACCGGCGGCCAGGGCGGCCGGGAGAACCCGGTCTACGGCTTCTCGTACGTGCCGATCACCGCGGGCGGTACCACCTTCATGTACAACCTGCAGGTCGGCGGCAAGCAGGTCCGCGACCTGCGACTCTCCCCGCAGACCATCGTGGACATCTTCACCAACAAGATCACCAACTGGAACGACCCGAAGATCACCGCCGACTACGGCAAGCCGCTGCCGAGCATGCCGATCACCCCGGTGGTCCGCTCGGACGGCTCCGGCGCCACCGCGCAGTTCACCCGTTGGATGGAGCACAGCTACCAGGGCCAGTGGGACGACTACTGCAAGTCCGTCAACGGCACCACCTGCGGTGACTACACCGAGTTCTTCCCGCCGTCCGGCCGGATGACCGCGCAGAACGGCTCCGACATCGTCGCGGGCTACATCAAGTCCTCGATCGGCCAGGGCACCATCGGCTACGACGAGTACGCCTTCGCCAAGCGCAGCAACTGGCCGGTCGTGAAGGTGCTCAACAAGGCCGGCTACTACTCCCTGCCGACGGCCTCCAACGTGGCGGTCGCGCTCACCGCGGCGAAGATCCGCGGCGTCGACGACAACACCCCGGCGACCGACCCGAACTACCTCCAGCAGAACCTCGACGGCGTCTACACGATGGACGACCCCCGTGCCTACCCGATCTCCAGCTACAGCTACGTGATCGTGCCGCGCGCCGGAGCGGAGCTCAAGCCGCCGCCCCGCTTCAACAACGACAAGGGCGGCGCACTCAGCCGCTTCCTCGCCTACGTGCTGTGCGAGGGCCAGGGCGAGGCGGACGGCCTCGGCTACTCGCCGATCCCGCGCAACCTGGTCAAGGGCGGGCTGCTGCAGACCAAGAGCATTCCGGGCAACGCCAGCCCCGTCGACCCGGACACCCTCTCCAACTGCGCGAACCCGACCTTCAACTCGGCCGGTGAGCTGACCGTCCTCAAGAACGCGCCGCAGCCCAGCCCCTGCGACAAGCAGGGCGCTCCGCTGGACTGCACCGTGCAGGGCGGTCAGCCGGTCAAGACCGGTTCGGGCGCGGGTAGTTCGGGCGGCACCGGCGGCGGCGCGGCCGGCGGCACCGGCGGCACGGGCGGTACCGGGGGTGCCGGAGGCACGGCCGCCGGCGGTTCGGGCCGGACCGGCAACGGCACGGCCGCAGGCGGGTCCGGCGCGTCCGGCGGCACGGGCGGTGGCGGCGCGGGCGGTGGCGCCGCGGGCACCGGCGGCACCGGGGACGGCGCCGCGGCGGCCGACGGCGCGGCCGGCACGGACCCGAACGCGGCCGACGCCGCACCGGGCGACCCGGGCACCGAGGACGTGGTCGACCCGCAGACCGGCCAGGTCGTCGCCCGCGGCCGCGGCGGCAGCACCGAGGTCGCGGCGAACGTGGTCGAGGTGTCCGGCAAGCCCGAGGACTGGACGCTGAGCACGCTCACCGCCCTCGAACTGCTCGCCGTGGTGCTCGTCCCGCCGCTGCTCGGCCGGCGGCTGCTGCGCCGGCGCAAGTCCTCGGACGGCGCCTCGTGACCGCCCCGGTGCTGGAGAAGCCGGCCGCCCCCGCGCGGCCGGCCACGCCCGCGGGCCCGCCCGCCGCGACCTCCGCGGCCGGGCCCGCCGCCGCCCCCGGGCGGCGCCGTCTCCTCCAGGGCGCCCGGGTGGCCTGCCTGCTGGCCGCGCTGGTGCTGGGCTTCGTCGGCTACCTGTTCACGCTCTCGCACGTCCAGGAACGGCACTTCCAGTCCACCGCGTACAAGACCTTCCGGGACCAGCTCGCCCGGGCCGTCGCCCCCACCGGGGCCGCCGCCGACGGCGCCCCGGTGGCCCTGCTGGACATCCCGGCGATCGGCCTGCACCAGGCCGTCGTGGTCGAGGGCACCACCGGCCGGGACCTCATGCGCGGACCCGGCCACCGCCGGGACACCGCCCTGCCCGGCCAGGGCGGCGTCGCGGTGCTGTTCGGCCGCGGCGCCACCTTCGGCGCGCCCTTCGCCGAGCTGTCCGGGCTCCGGGTCGGCGACAAGATCGAGGCCACCACCGGGCAGGGCAAGTTCACCTACACCGTCAACGTGTACGGCGACGGCGACCACCCGATCACCGACCCGGCCCGCAACCGCCTCGTCCTGGTCACCGGGGACTCCGACTGGATCCCCGGCTCGACCGTGATGGTCGGCGCCCGGCTGGACGGCGACCCCGAGCAGAACCCCGGCGGCCGGCCCCGGACCGTCCCGTACGACAAGGCGCTGGCCGCCGACAAGGGCGCGCTGGCCACGCTGCAGCTGTGGTCGCTCGGGCTGCTGGGCGCCGTGCTCGGCGCGCTCCTGCTGGCCCGGTACTGGCGGGCCTCGGCGGCCTACCTGAGCCTCGCGCCGGTGCTCGGCGCGCTGCTCTGGGCGGTCTACGAGAACGCCGCGGCCCTGCTGCCCAACCTCTACTGAAGCGCCCCCGGAAGGCCGTACCGATGACGGATGCACCGATGACCGACAGCCCGACCGCCGGCCTGGGCACGGCGGGCGCCCCGGCGACCGACCCGGCCGCCGACACCCTCACCCTCCCGCCGCTGCCGCCGGACCCGCACCCCGGCGGCGAGCCGCTGGCCGGGCTGGAGACCAGGGACGTCTCCGCCTGGTTCGGCGCCCGCAAGGTGCTGGAGCGGGTCTCGCTGGCGATGCCGGCCGGCGAGGTCACCGCGCTGATCGGCCCGTCCGGCTGCGGCAAGTCCACCTACCTGCGGATCCTCAACCGGATGCACGAGATGGTGCGCGGCGCCGCGCTCGCCGGCGAGGTGCTGCTGGAGGGCGACGACGTCTACCGCCCCGGCCGGCGCCCCGCCGAGGTGCGGCGCCGGATCGGCATGGTGTTCCAGCGGCCCAACCCGTTCCCGGCGATGTCCATCCAGGACAACGTCGCCAGCGGCCTGAAGCTGGCCGGGATCAAGGTGTCCAAGGAGGAGCGCCGGGACCTGGTGGAGACCAGCCTGCGCCGCGCCGGGCTCTGGGACGAGATCTCCACCCGGCTGCACACCCCGGGCGGCGCGCTCTCCGGCGGGCAGCAGCAACGCCTGTGCATCGCACGGTCGTTGGCGGTCTCGCCGGACATCCTGCTGATGGACGAGCCGTGCTCCGCGCTCGACCCGACCTCCACCCGGCGGGTCGAGGAGACCATCGCCGAACTGCGCGGGCGGCTCACCATCGTGATCGTCACCCACAACATGCAGCAGGCCCAGCGCGTCTCGCAGACCTGCGCCTTCTTCCTGGCCACCCACGACACCCCGGGCCGGATCGTGGAGGCCGGGCCGACCGCGCAGGTCTTCGGCAACCCGCGCGACCAGCGGACCTCCGACTACGTGAACGGCCGCTTCGGCTAGGCCCGGCCGGTACGTCCTGGGGGGGCCAGGGGAGCTGGGGGGCTACGGGAGCCGGGGGAGCCAGGGGGCTACGGGAGCTGGGGGAGCCGCAGCAGCTCCTCCAGCACCGCCGCGACGCCGTCCTGCTCGTTGCTCACGGTGTGCAGCGGCACCGCCGCCAGCACCTGCGGGTGCGCGTTGGCGACGGCGTACGCGGTGCCGGCCCAGTCCAGCATCTCCAGGTCGTTCGGCATGTCGCCGAAGGCCACCACCTCGCTCCGGTCGATCCCGTGCCCGGCGCACCAACGGGCCAGCGTGCTGGCCTTGGTGACGCCGGGCGCGCTGATCTCCAGCAGCGGGATCGGCGCCGAGCGGGTGATCTCGGCCAGGTGCCCGGCCACCTCCCGGGCCTGGACGAGGAACGTGTCCGGGTCGAGGTCGGGGTGCTTGGCCAGCAGCTTGAACAGGCCCCGGACCGGACCGCCGGCGCTCAGCAGCTCCTCCGCCGGGCCGACCGCGTGCTCCAGGTCGTCGCCCCACATCGGCACCGCGTACTCGGGCTCGCGGGCCCACCCGTCCGGGTGCTCGAAGGCGAACGCGGTGCCGGGCAGCTTGGCGCGCAGCACCTCGACCACCGCCAGGGTGGTCTCCACCGGCAGCGGGAACGACTCCAGCAGCTCACCGCGCCGCACGTCCACCACCGCGCCGCCGTTCGAGCAGATCGCCACCCCGTGGCCGCCGATGTGCGCGCTCACCTGCTGCATCCAGCGCGGCGGCCGCCCGGTGACGAACACCACCTGCACCCCGGCCGCCTCCGCGGCCGCGAGGGCCGCGGCGGTGCGTTCGCTGACGGTGCCGCCGGCGCACAGCAGGGTGCCGTCCAGGTCGGTGGCGATGAGGCGGGGGGCGGTACGGGCTTCGGTCACCGGTCCATCTTCGCCCATCGGTGCCGCACCGGTCACCGGCGAGGACGGACCTCGTCGCGGACCCGCAGGACGGCGCCGCCGACCCGCCGGGCCCGGGTCGCCGACCCGCCGGGACCGGGCTGCCGACCCGCCGGACCTGTGGCTTTCGGCCCTCAAGACGCCGTTTCCGGCCTATTCGCCCGCCGGCCGGGGTGTCCCCGGAGCGCGACGGGCAGGAGTGTGCACGGCCACCCCGTCGGCAGGAAGAGCCATGCCCACTCGCCAGCTCCGAGACGAGCCTCCCCCGACCGTCCCGCCCGCCGCCTCCCCGGACGCCTCCCGGGACGTCTTCCCGGACGTCTCCCCGGACGCCTCCCGCGAGCCGGTCCTGCTCGGCGACGTCCTCTTCCACACCCTCGCCGAGATCGCCCGCCGCGCCCCCGAGCCCCGCCTCCCGGCCCAGCGCACCCGCCCGCACCCGTAGCTGCGCCACCGCCGTTGCGGGGTGCGGAATTTGATGCCGTCTCACCCCTGGTCGCGCATTGTTCGATTCCCTAAACTGCACTCCCCACCCACCGGCGCCGGCACACGTCATCGTGGCGTGCCCGGCCGCGCCGGCCACCCCCACCAGGAGGTCTTGACATGGTCAAGCACTACTTCAAGTACGCCCTGAGCACCCTCACCGCCGCCATGTTCGCTCACATGGCCTGACCGAGTCGTCCCGGCCTGGGCCGGGGTGAGCATCCCCGGCCCAGGTTCCAGGAGGTCTCGTGTTCGGCACTGCGGTGAGTCAACTCCGGTACGGCGCATCGATCCTGCTCAACCGCAGGATCCGGCCCCAGGACCTCGGGCGGATCGCCGACGACATGGTCCGCACGCTCGCCGAGTTCGGCGAACCGGGCGCGGACTCGGCGCTGCTGCCGGGGCAGGCCGGCCAGGTCGACCCGGAGGTGCGGCGCACGGTCACCCGGCGGAGCCTGCGGGCCACCGCGCGCGCCGCCGTCCGCCACACGGCCTACTACCGGCGGACCTTCGACGACCTCGGGATCGACCCCGAGACGCTCGACACGGAGACCTGGTCGCGGGTGCCCGTCACCCCGAAGGCGGCCCTGCGCGGCCTGCCCGCCGCGTTCGTCTCCGCCGCCGCCGCGCCCGCCCTGATGGCGCTGACCACCGGCACCAGCGGCACCCCGACCGCGGTCTGGTACTCCCGGGCCGAGTTGGAGACCACGATCGCCCTCAGCACCATCTCGGCGGCCCTGACCCTCGGGCTGCGCCCCCGGCACACCGTGGCCTACGCGGGCTGCTCCAGGGCCACCCTGCCGCTGGTCGTCGCCGAGGAGTCCACCACCCGGGTCGGCGCCTCGTTCGTCCAGTTCGGGACGATCGACCCCGCGCTCGCCCTGGACCGCCTCGCCGCACCGCTCGGCCTGCCCGGCAAGGCCCCGCAGATCACCCACCTCACCGCCTCCGCGTCGTACCTCTCCGCGCTCGTGCAGGAGGCCGAACAGGGCGGGTGGCGGTCCGCGGACTTCGGGCTGGAGAGCATCGGGGTGGGCGGCGAGGTGCTGTCGGCCCCCCTGCGGGAGCGGGCCGAAGCGGCGTTCGGCGCACCGGTGTCCACGTCCTACCTGATGACGGAGACGCTCCCCTCGGGCGGCACGCCGTGCTCCCAGGGGCATCTGCACCACACCACCGAGTTCGGGCACCTGGAGGTGCTCGACCCGCAGACCTGGGAGCCCACCGCGCCGGGGGAGGTCGGGATGCTGGTGCACACCCCCTTCGTGCCCTACCGGGAGTGCACCCTGCTGCTGCGGTACGCCACCGGCGACCTGGTCCGGCTGCCCGTCGGCGAGACCGGGTGCGAGTGGGCGCACCTGCCGGCCACGTCCGCCGTCCTGGGCCGCTGGTCGGGGCCGCTCAGCGCCTCCGTGCCGACCAGGGACGTCCTCGACCTGGTCGAGGGGGAGCCGGACGTGCCGCTGCCGGCCCGGTACGCGCTCACCGAGGAGCCGGACGGCGGTGCGCTGCTGCACCTCCTGGTCCGGGCGCTGCCCGCGGCGACGCTGCACCGCAGGCTGGAGGAGCGGGCGTCGGCGGCGGGGCTGCCGCTGGCCGGCATCGTGCTCCACGACGACCGGTCGAAACTGCCGCCGTCCAGTCCGGTCCGCGCGGACCTGCGGGAACACACCTTCGAGTCGGCCCGTCCGGTCGGCGTCCCGGCCGGGAGCGGCGCATGAACGCGATCCCCCTCATCGCCCTGAGCTGCTGCGTGGCCCTGCTGATGGCCGCGGCCGGGGGGTACCTCGTCCGCGTGCGGATGCCCAGGCCCCCGGTGGGCGTCTACACCTCCGGCGACATCGCCGTCCTGTGCGTCGGCGTCGTGCTGGCCCCGCTGCTCTACCTCAAGCTGCCGGGCGTGGTCGTCTCGGCGCTGTTCGGCCTGGTGCTCTGCCTGGCGGTGCAGTTCACCCTGGCGCCGGTCTGCTCCGGCCGCTGGGCCTGGGGCCTCGCACTCGTGGCCGCCGGAGCCACGGCGGCGTGCAGCGGCCACCCCGTCGCGGTGCGCGCCTGCACCGACGTGATGCTCGCCGTCGCGGTGGTGGGCGTGGCCAACCTGTGGACGCAGAGCGGAATGCGATCGGCGCACGCGGCCGGCCTGGCCGCCGTCCTGTCCTGCTACGACCTGGTCGCGACCACCCTGACGCAGGTCACCGCGAACTTCGTCACCCAGGTCCAGGGAAGGCCGTTCGCCCCGATGCTCGTCCTGACGGGCGGCAGCCCGCCGGTCGCCGTGGGCCTCGGCGACCTGCTGCTCCTCGTGCTGTTCCCGCTGGTCGCCGCCAAGGCCTTCGGACGGACGGCCGCGTTGCTCGCGGCAGCCGTCGGAGTGGTCGTGACCAGCGCGGTCAGCGCGCTGTTCGCCCTGGGCGCGCTGACGGAGGGCTTCCCCCTGCTGACCGTGCTCGGCCCCCTGATCGTCGTGCAGCACGTGGTGTGGTCACGCCGCCTGGGCGGCGAGCGGACAACGGCCCGCTGGCGCGCCGGCACCACGTCGCCGGCCCCCCACCCCGACCGCCTCCAGCCGGACCCCGCCCTGACGTCGGCCCTGTCCCTCACCCCGCCCACCGGGCTGGCACCGGGCACCTGGATCGCGATCGCCGACGGCCGGATCCTCGGCACCGGCAACTCCCCCGGCCTCGCCCGCCGCAACGCCCGCCGGCATGGCACAGCCACCCTCCCCACCGTGCGCCAGCTCTGACCGGCCGCCCTTCAGCGGCTTTCAGCGCCCTTCTACCGACGGCGGCCACGGCGTTCGTGGCGTTCCCGGCTACGGGCGATGGGCCTGGCCCGGCACGCGCCGTGCGCTGGTGAACCGCTGCCGTCGCCCGCCAGTTCGCCGAGGCGCTCACCGACGACGGAGACACCGGGCCGGGGCTCCTGCGCGTAGTACCAGGGCTTGCGGCGACGCAACAGTTCCTCGCCGTGCTCGCTCCAGGTGAACCCGGGTTTCCGCAGCAGCTTCCGGAACACCGAGTCGGCGGTCTCCGGGTGGGCGGTGGCCAGTCGCCGGATCGGCAGTGGCGTGATCGACTGCTCGCGCAGGTACGTACGCAGCAGGTCCTGGTGCGGTTTGCGACCTGTGAGGGAAGGATCGGCGAAGAGGTCCCGCAACAGCCCGTAGTCCGCGTAGAAGTTGAGCCCGTCGACCTCGTCGTAGATGACTCCGACGGTGTCCGCGTCCGCAAGGTCCCGCGGCAGCTCGAAAGCCGGGAAGTCGAGGCCCGGGAGCCGCCGGCCCCGGGCGCGGTCGGGATGCCCGGCGGCGGCGTCCTCCTGCCGGTGCCGGTAGTAGGCGTTGAGCCGTTCCTCGGCTTCGGCGGGCGGAAGGACCAGTTCGTCGCTGCCGAAGAACTCGACGAACGCGTCCCGGTCCGCCCGCATCCACTCCCATCCCTGCTCGATCTTCTCGGGGTTGCGGAAGACCAGCTCGGGATGGCTGGTGGACAGTTGGAGTGCGGCCCGGGCGATCTGGGTGGCGCTGGACTTGGGGTGGAACGACATCGCCCCGGAGACCAGCCACGTCCCGTCGGCCGAGAAGACCGGCACCAGGCAGGTGTGGAGGAACCCTCCCTTCGTCACTCCCCGGAAGGCGACCCGTCCGGCGTTCGAGTACGTGCGGTACTCCAGGTCGTCGATCAGGTTCAGCAGGACGAGGGCATCCCCGTCCTTGCGGCGGATCTCGAAGATCCCCTCGACCGGGTCCCGCCAGCCGAGCAGCATCTCCCGGTCGGTCCCGTCCAAGTCCCGCCGCCCACCGACGAACCGGTCCACCACCGTCGAACCGTCCGGCAGGCGGAAGCGCAGGATGAAGTGGTCGGTGATCCGCACCGCCTCACCCTCGTCCAGCAGCCGCTCAGGCCCGGCTGCCTCCAGCAGAAGGGGAGTCAACCACCGGTCGAAGCGCGCACCCTGCGCGAAGGCGACCAACTCCCCCTTCAACTCGGCACAGCGCTCGATCAGGTCGGTGAGCGAGCGCTCGCCGTGATCCGCGCCCCGAACGGCGATCGCCATGTCCTGCTCTCCCCACAAGCCGGTTCCGAAGTGGTGATGTGTGAGTTGTTCGGCTCTCGCCGTAGGCATCGACAGTGGCCCTCACCGAGCATGGTCCAAAGCTAGGCCCCGCCCTGCCCGCTGCACCCATGGCGCCACGGTAGCGGTCGTGAGGGTGCCGTCCCCGAGGGCTGCTCGAAACCTCACCTGCCGGAGTGAACACGTAGGTCGGCGCCATGCGTCTGAGTACCGTGATCCTCGCGTTTGCCGGGCAGGTGCCACCCGTCAGGGATGAACAGCCGCAAGAGGCGCATCGTGACGGACATACTCGGGCTGCTGCTGGCCGTGATGGTCACCGCGCGTTCGGCTGCTTCACCTGCGAGCACGTCCCAGGAACCCTGCGGCTCACTCGCAGCAGCCGCGTTGTGGACGCATTCCGACTTTGATCTCATCAAACCAAGTATTGACTAAGCATTAAAGCGACACATTTCGGTCATTCGGCCTTGAGTACCGTCCCCGAGGGGGGCGGCAATGACACAGTCCGCGTGCAGTCTCGAGCCCTTCGCTGTTGCTGCCGGACGTCTCGTTTCCACCGGAATGCCTGACTGTCAGGCTCGGTACTTCCTGCTGGGACCGGGCTCGCGCTTGCTCTCCCATCGCCATCACCTCGAAGCGCCGACACATCGGTAATGCGCCATTCCGTGCCGGACTTTTCCATGGTCTGTGAGGCACTCGGAGGGGAGGTCCTGCCGAGTCGCGAGCTCATCGCCGACGCTCGCGTGGGGCGTCGAACAGCGCGATTGATCGGTTTGGTATGGATTTCGATCATCTGTGCTCGATGCGATCCGTAAGCAACTTCACCCCGATTCGATCTGTCATCGAATGGCCATCGAATTGCCCTCCGATGTCGGCTTGTTGGCATCGCATGGTGTGAAATCTCGCTGTACTTGATCCCGATGTGGCGCCATTCTCGCCGTGGGCGAACATGCATGCTATTCGGCGGGCTTGCCCGCACGTGTTTGCCCTTGAGGGCCCCTGCGATGAGCGGGAGCCAAGGTGAGAGCTAGGGAGGGATCATGCGAAGGATGGCAACCGCTGTGGCCACAGCGATGTTGGGCCTCGCGGCAGTCGGTATCGGAAACGGGACGGCCCAAGCGGATGCCTGGGGCGGCTACGACACCCGAGACGGTGGCGTGGGCCTTCGGAGCTGCGCGTCGCAGAGCTGCAACCTGAAGGGCCGCGGCTACGCGGACCAGAAGGCGAACATGTTGTGCTGGGGCTTCGGGCAGACCGTCAACGGCGACCCCAAGTGGAACCACCTGAACCACTACCTGGCCGACGGCAGCTTCTTCGGTGACGCATACAGCGCCCAGAACTACCTCTGGTGGAGCGGCACGGTGCCCCCCTGCTCGTAGTCGGGGGAGACTTGTCGTGGGGGCCCCCCCCCCCCCCGGGGGGGGGGGGGGGGGGGGGGGGGGGGCGCGGGGGGGGGGGGGGGGGGTGTGGGGGGGGTGTTTAGGGGGTGGAGGCGGGAATGTGTGATGTTTGGAGTTTGTTTTTGTT
>NZ_JBHVPH010000001.1:107054-128892 GCF_042887425.1 Kitasatospora sp. NPDC057940 | reverse complement strand
CTTGTGTTTTTTTTATTCTCCGCCCGGGGGGGGGGGGGGCGCGCGCCCCCCCCGCGCGGTTGGGGGGGGGTGTGGGGGCGCCCCCCCCCCCCCGCCGGCCCCCCCACGACGGTGCGAGGCTTGCGTCGACAGGCGACGTCGGACATGAAGGTGGCGTGTTGAATGCGGATGAACAGGGCTCAAGTGGTCATCTCTGTAGTTGCTTTAGCGGTGCTCGCCGCAGGCTGCAGCAAAGACACGAAGGCGGGCGGTGATTCCGACATCGTGAGCGAGCCCGTGGTCCCGCAGATCGGCGCGGACCCGGCAGACGGCTCGCCGGTAACCCATCCGTTGGACGGCTACTCGGTAGGGGCCGAGGAGTCCGCGCTGATCTTCCGGGCCATGGGCCAGGCCACCCGGACCTGCATGACCGCCAAGGGGTTCGACTACGACCCCGGGCCGGTGTCGACACCTCCCCCGCTGACTCCCATCGACACCTCGCTCCTGGGCCTGCTCTCCGTCTCCGCTGCGCAGCAGACCGGATACCACCGGCCGCCCAGGCCGGGGGGCAACGGCACCTCCGGTACGGGGAATCCGTCCGGGCAGGGCCCCGAATACCAGAAGGCCCTGATGGGGGATCGCGGGGCCAAGGCTGGTGCCTCCGATCCCAAGGCAGACCGGGGCTGCATGGGAGAGTTCGAACGGCGGCTCCAGGCGGAGGGCATCAAGAACACCGCCTCGGACTTGGTCGGCACCCTCCGTGGCAAGGCGTACGACCACGCCGCCGTCGACAGCCGAGTCCGCGCCTCGCTCGCGGACTGGCAGAGCTGCATGACCAAGCTGGGTTACAACTACGCGAATCCGGTACAGGCGAGTTCAGCGGCCTGGCCGGAGCAGGTGTCACAGGAGGAGCGGGACACAGCGGTCGCCGACATGAACTGCAAGGAGCAGGTGAAGCTGCTGGCCACCTGGAACGCAGTGCTGACTGCTTACCAGCAGGTGTACATCGGCAGGAACGAGCAGGCCCTCCAAGCAGACAGGGAAATCTCCCAGCAGCGGATCGCCGCAGCCAAGAAGCTGCTGGGCCAGGCATGACGGCGGTGGCAGGGGGCCGTCGCCGTGGTTGGCTCCTGTTGCTCGTCCTGGCCCTCCTCGCCGTCGTCGGATTCGTTGGCACGCTCGCCGCGAACCGGTCGAGTACCGATAGCGGTGAGGCGTTCACAGGTGAACGCCTGCGCGTCCAGCAGGACTACGGTGACTACTGGAAGGCGATGCTGGTGGCCAATGAGTCCGGTGACGGCTCGGCACTGGCAGACCGCGCGGCGGGTGAGCAACTGGAGATCCTGCGTGCGAACCTGAGCGCCCTGACTGGCGCTGGGCTCGTTGCCAAAGGGTCCGTCGATCACCGGATCCGCAGCATCACGGTGGACGGGAAGTTGGCAACCCTGGTGGACTGCGTCGATGTTGGCAAGTGGATCCAGTACGAGGCCCGGAGCGGAAGAGTTCAGCCCGGCCAATTGATGAACCGTCCGAAGCAACTGGCGAGTTACACCCTCGCGCCCAGGGATGGCCGCTGGCTGGTGACACGAAGCGAGGTGCTGTCGGAGTGCTGAAGGCAGACCAGGGGTGGTTCCCGTGATGCTGTGGTGCCAAATTGGCGGCGTTGCCAGGCGATCGCCTCCAACCCCCTTGCGTCTCAACGACATCCGATAGGTCATGCTCTTCCCAGGGCACCATCAAGGAGGAGGCATCATTGGCCACGACGACGATGAGCGCTGACGACGACATCGCCCAGCCTCTTCCGTCGCCCCCGCCCACCCGTTCGCGGGTGGCGCGGCGCAGGCGGGTGCTGCTGGGGGTGGCGTTGGCCGCCGCGCTGGTGGCGGTGGGCGGGGTGGGGGCGGCGACGCTGGTGAAGTCCCCGGCGGAGCGGGCCGCGCAGACCGCGCCGCCGCCGAACAGCCTGCTCACCGCGCCGGTGGTCAGCCAGGTGTTGACGCCCTCGATCACGGCCCGCGCGGTGGTGTACCCGCCCGCGCAGTACAACGTCGTCCCCGTCGCCGCCTCGGCGGAGGTCACCCAACTGTTCGTCTCCAAGCTGGCCGTGAAGCAGGGGGACGCCGTCGCGGCCGGGCAGTTGCTCGCCGAGGTGTCCGGGCAGCCGCTGTTCGCCCTACCCGGGCCGGTGCCCGCGTACCGCGACCTCAAGCCGGGCAGCACCGGCCCCGACGTGGCCGAACTCCAGGCCGCCCTGTCCGGGTTGGGGTACTCGGCCGGCGGCGACGAGGCGGGCTCGTACGGGCCCGGCACCGCCGCCGTGGTGGCGGAGTTCTACCGCAGGCTCGGCTACCCGGTGCCGACCACCGGTGCCACCACCCAGCAGGCCGTGGACACCGCGCAGAAGGCGGTCGACACCGACCGGCAGACGGTGGACAACCTCACCGCGCAGAAGAAGGCCGGTGCCACCGCGCCACCCCAGGCCCAAGCGCCCGCCCAGCAGCCCGCCCAGCAGCCCCCCGCCGGCGACATCGACCAGCAACTCGCGGTCGCCAGGAAGCAGTTGGCCACCGACCAGACCGCCCTCGGCAAGGCCAAGGCCGCCAACGGCCCGATGGTCCCGGCCGCCCACGTGCTGTTCCTGCCCGCGCTCCCGGCCACCGTCACCGCCGTCAACGGCGCGGTCGGCTCGCCCGTCTCCGGCACCCTGCTGTCGCTCACCAGCGGCGGCCTGGCCGTCACCGGCCAGCTGCCCCCGGCCCAGGCGGCGGGTGTGAAGCCGGGAATGGCCGTCGAGCTGCTCGCCGAGGACACCGGCGCCACCGTCCGCGGCACCGTCACCGAGGTCGGCGCCCCGACCACCGCTCCCCCGGCCGGCAAGGTGATCACCCTCGGCGGCTCGGCGGCGCCCGGCGGGGGCTCCGGCCCCGCGCAGTCCGGCGCCGCAGGCCCGGCCGCCGGAGCGCCCAACAACCAGGCCGGCGGCCAGAGTTACGTACCGGTCACGATCACCCCGGACGACCCGCTGCCCGCCGCGCTGAACGGCAAGAACGTCCGGCTCACCGTCCTCAAGGCCAAGGCCGGCGCCCCCGTCACGGTCGTCCCGGTCGCCGCGATCTCCACCAACGCCACGGGCCGGACCTCCGTCACGATGGTTGATCCCGCCGGGAACCGCACCACCGTACCGGTCACCACCGGCGTCACCGCCGACGGCCTGGTGGCCGTCACCCCGGCCGAGGGCGCCACACTGCGCCCCGGCGACCAGGTGGTGGTCGGCAAATGACGGCACCAGCGGCGGAGCCGCCCGTGATCTCCCTGCACGGCGTCGGCCGCACCCACCCCGGCCGCCCGCCCGTCGTCGCCCTGCACCCCACCGACCTGACCGTCCACCGCGGCGAGTACCTGGCCGTCACCGGCCCGTCCGGCTCCGGCAAGTCCACCCTGCTGCACCTGCTCGGCCTGCTCGACACCCCCACCAGCGGCCGCTACGAGCTGGACGGCATCGACACCGCCGGCCTGCGCGACCGCGACCGCTCGACCCTGCGCGGGCACCGGATCGGTTTCGTCTTCCAGTCCTTCCACCTGCTCCCGCACCGCACCGCCGAGGAGAACGTCCTCCTCGCCCAGGTCTACAACCGCACCCCGCGCCGCGCCCGCCGCGCCGCCGCCGTGGCGGCGCTGCGCCTGGTCGGCCTCGGCCACCGCACCGACGCGCTGCCTGGCACCATGTCCGGCGGCGAGCGCCAGCGGGTCGCGATCGCCCGCGCCCTGGTGAACCGGCCCAGCCTGCTGCTGTGCGACGAGCCGACCGGCAACCTGGACTCGGCCAACGCCGGGGCGGTGCTGGACCGGTTCGACGCCCTGCACGCCCAGGGCTTCACCCTGGTCGTGATCACCCACGACTCGTCGGTGGCCGCCCGCGCCCAGCGCCGGGTGAGCATCCACGACGGCGTGCTCAGCGAGGCGGGAGCGTCCGTCCGGTGATCCGCATCCGACGACGTGGCGTGGCCGTGCTCCCCGAGCCGCCCTCCCACCTGAGCGCGCGCGACCTGCTCTCCGAGGCCCTCTCCGGCATCCTCCAGCGCCCCGGCCGCTCGGCGCTCACCCTGCTCGGCACCGTGCTGGGCATCGGCGCCTTCGTCGCCGTCCTCGGCCTGACCGCAACCGCCACCGGGCAGATCGGCGAGCACTTCAGCCTCACCAAGGCCACCACCGTCACCGTGACGGACCAGCCGCGCGCCGACGGCGTCGCCCCCGGTACCAACCCGCCGAGCGACTTCCCCGCCGACGCCGACCACCGGATCGCCGCGATTGACGGCGTACGGGCCGGCGGCGTCTGGTGGCCGGTGCCCGGCACCCCGACGCTCTCCCGCCGTCCGGACGGCTCCGACGAGGGCAGCGGACTGTCCGTCCTGGCGGCGACCCCGGGCGCGGTCGCCGCGATGGAGCCCACCCTGACCGCCGGGATCGGCCTGGACGAGTTCGTCCAGAAGACCGCGCAGCCGGTGGTGCTGCTCAGCGAGGCCGCCGCCAAGCGCCTCGGGGTGAGCCGCCTGGACGCCCAGCCAGCCGTCTTCATCGACCGCGTCCCGTACACCGTCGTCGGCATCTACACGGACGTCCAACGTCAGGCGGGCGCCCTACTGAGCCTGATCATCCCGGCCAACACGGCACTCGAGCACTTCGGCAACCCCTCCCCGCAGCCGGACCGGGGCGCCCAAGGGCTCGTCGCCACCAGGGTCGGCGCGGCACCCGTGGTCGCGACCCAACTCCCGCTCGCCCTCCGCCCGGACGCCCCGCACGCGTTCACCGTCGTCCCGCCCCCGGACCCGCACAGCCTCCAGGACAACGTGACCTCCGACCTCACCGGACTCTTCCTGGCGCTGGCCGGGATCTGCCTGTTGGTCGGCGCGGTCGGAATCGCCAACACCACGCTGGTCGCCGTCCTGGAACGGACCGCGGAGATCGGCCTGCGCCGCTCACTGGGCGCCCGCACCGGCCACATCGCGGCCCAGTTCCTCACCGAGTCGACGGCCCTCGGCACGCTCGGCGGGCTGATCGGCACCGGCCTCGGCGTGGTGACGGTGGTCGGCGTGGCCGCCGCCCGCGACTGGACGGCCGTCCTGCAGCCGGCCACCACGCTGCCCGCCCCGCTGATCGGCACCGTCGTCGGCCTGCTGGCCGGCCTGTACCCGGCCCTGCGCGCGGCCCGGACGGACCCGCTGAAGGCACTGAGGAGCACATAGGCGGGGGCGGCGGTGGTGTCCCGGGCATGGGGGAAGGACCTGACTCCGTCGACTGAGCCGGGCCGGGGCGCAACTACGGGTCGACTGAGGACACGCCGGTCCTGTTGCGCCGATGCGCAGGCGTCGGGGCTGGTCCCGGCGTCTGGGCGCGGCTAATCGACCCGATGACCCCGACGACGAGGAGTGCAGCAGCGCGACCGGCGAACCGTTGTCCTGTGTCCTGTGTCCCGACGCCTGTCCGCCAGTGGCCGATCGGCCACTGGCGGACAGGTTGCTCGGCGTGGGTCGGCGGCACGAACCACGGGGAGCGAATCCTCGATCAGGCCAGCTGGGCGAGGCCCTCGGTGGCGATCTTCTCGAAGACGGCCAGGTCGTTCTCGAAGATCGAGTCCGGGACGGGCCAGTGGATCACCAACTCGGTGATGCCCAGGTCGCGGTAGGTGCCGGCCCAGTCGACGAAGGCGTCCAGGGACTGCAGCGGCTTCTCGGCGGTCGAGCCCTGGAGCAGTACCTTCTCCAGCTCGCCGGCGTCCCGGCCCCGTGCCTCGCAGGCGGCCGTCAGCTTCGCGATCTGCGCGGCGATCACGCCGGGCGCCTGCTCGACCGGCACGTCCGCGGGGCCCTTCGGGTCGCCGTACGTCACCCAGCCCTGCCCGTGCTCGGCCGCCAGCCGCAGCCCGCGCGGCCCGGCCGCGGCGACGTAGAACGGCACCCGGGGGGTCTGCACGCAGCCGGGGATGTTCCGCGCCTCGACCGCCGAGTAGTACGTGCCCTCGCGCGTCGTGGCGTCGGTGCGCAGCAGCTCGTCCAGCAGCGGCAGGAACTCGCCGAAGCGGTCCGCCCGCTCCTTCGGCGACCACGCCTCCTGGCCCATCGCCGTCGCGTCGAAGCCGGTGCCGCCGGCGCCGATGCCCAGCGTGACCCGCCCGCCGGACACGTCGTCCAGCGTGATCAGCTCCTTCGCCAGTGTCACGGGGTGGCGGAAGTTCGGCGACGTCACGAGCGTCCCGAGCCGCAGGCGCTCGGTCGCGGTGGCCGCCGCGGTCAGCGTCGGGATCGATCCGAACCACGGTTCGTCGCGGAACGACCGCCACGACAGGTGGTCGTAGGTGTACGCGGCATGGAACCCGAGCTCCTCGGCCCGCCGCCAGATCTTCTGCCCCTCGCTCCACCGGTGGATGGGGAGGATCACGGTACTCAGTCGCATGGTGTCGACCCTATGCGTCGGAACGGCCGCGCGGCCCTCGCGTCTCCCGACCGGGTCGCCGAGGGTCGCCGAGGGCCGTCGAGGCGGGTGCGACGGGTCAGGCATCGGCGGTCCGGTGGGGCCGGGGGGAAATCCGTACCCGGGACGCGCGCTCCGTGCTTGACTTCCGGGCATGCAGACGACGATCAGATCGCCTTGGGGAATCACCAGTTACGGTGCGGCAAGTGTCCAGGTGGCACCCGACGTCGCCCGGATCCGGCTGGGAATCGACCGGACGGAGGGTTCGCCCGAGCAGGCCTTCGCCGCCGCGCGAGCGGCCATCTCCGGCCTGCGCGAGGCAATACGGGCCCATGGCGTCCCGGACGGGCAGGTGTCGGCCTCACGGCTCGATCTCCAGAATTCGTGGAACGGCTACGGTGCGGACCGGCAGTTCCTCGGATACCGCTGCCAGGCCGCGTTCGCCATCGAGTACCGGGACCTCGACTCCCTCGAACCGTTCCTGATCGCCGCGGTGGAGGCGGGGGCCAACCAGGTGGAGGGCGTCGACTTCGACGTCCGCAGCAAGCCGGCTCTGAGGGCGCAGGCCCGGGCGGACGCCGTCCGGACCGCGAGGGCGAAGGCCGAGTTGTACGCGGAGGCCGCGGGCGTGCGGCTGGGCCAGGTCGTGCACATCGAGGACGTCGACCCGGAGAGCATCGGAAGCGGCCGGTACCGCGGGCACGGCGACTCCGGTGGCGTTTCCGAGGCGGACCTCGCGCCGGGTGCCGTCGTGGTCTCGGCCGCGGTCGTGCTGGGGTTCGCGATCGCCGCCCCGTAGCTTCCGGTCGCGCCGCCCGGAGTCCGGCCGGAGACCGCCGCCCGGAGTCCGGCCGGAGACCGCCGCCCCGATGTCGCCGCCCCGATGCCGCCGCCGGATTCCGCGTGGCCGGCCTCCGCGTGGTCGGCCCCCGCGGAGGCGATGAGGACGTGCCGACCCTGAGTGGGAGATCCTCCTCCCCTTAGGGGAGAGCCTCCGCGGCGTCATACCGCAGCAGCAGACGGGCTCGTCATTCCAGCTCATAGCCCTTGGCGCGTATGCCCGTTACGTTGAGCAGGTGTCCACTGCTGTCATCAAGACGGACGGCCTCACCAAGAGGTTCCCCCGGGTCACCGCCCTCGACCAGCTCACCGTCGAGGTGCGGCCCGGGGTGGTCGGGCTGGTCGGGGCCAACGGGGCGGGCAAGTCCACCCTCATCAAGATCCTGCTCGGCCTCGCCCCGGCGACGTCCGGCCGCGGCGAGGTCCTCGGCCTGGACGTCGCCACCCGGGGGCCGGAGATCCGTGAACGGGTCGGCTACATGCCCGAGCACGACTGCCTGCCGCCCGACGTGTCGGCGACCGAGTTCGTGGTGCACATGGCGCGGATGGCGGGGCTGCCGGCCACCGCCGCCCGTGAGCGCACCGCGGACACCCTGCGGCACGTCGGCCTGTACGAGGAGCGGTACCGGCCGATGGGCGGGTACTCGACCGGCATGAAGCAGCGGGTCAAGCTCGCCCAGGCGCTGGTGCACGACCCGAAGCTGGTGCTGCTGGACGAGCCGACCAACGGCCTCGACCCGGCGGGCCGGGACGAGATGCTGGGCCTGATCCGCCGGGTGCACACCGACTTCGGGATCTCGGTGCTGGTCACCACCCACCTGCTCGGCGAGCTGGAGCGCACCTGCGACCACCTGGTCGTGATCGACGGCGGCAAGCTGCTGCGCTCCTCCTCCACCGCCTCCTTCACCGAGGCGACGGCCGTCCTGGCGGTCGAGGTGACGGACCACCCGCAGGACGCCGTCGCGGAGCCGGGCGCCGCCGTCCGCGAACGGCTGGCCGCCGCCGGGCTGTCCGTCCAGCCGGAGGGCTCACACCTGCTGCTGGTCCGGCTGGCCGGCGACGACACCTACGACACCATCCGCGACGCCGTCGCCGGCCTGGGCCTCGGCCTGGTCCGGCTGGAGCAGCGCCGCCACCGGGTCGCCGAACTCTTCACCGACGAGAACAGGGGAGGGACGGACGATGTCGCTGCCTCCTGACACCAGGTCCGCCGACACCGGCGTCATCCACGACATCGGCTACCGCGGCTACACCGGGCCCCGGCTCGGCCGGGCCTACGCGACGCGCTCGCTGTTCACCCAGAGCCTGCGCGCCGCGTACGGGCTCGGGCGCTCCGGCAAGTCCAAGGTGCTGCCGATGCTGGTGCTCGGCGTGGTCACGCTGCCGGCCGTGGTCATGGTGGCGGTCGCGCTCGCCACCAGCGCGAAGGAGCTGCCGCTGGACTACCCGCGGTACCTGTCCTCGTTCGTGCTGATCGTGTCGACCTTCCTGGCCTCGCAGGCGCCGGTGCTGTTCTCCCGGGATCTGCGGCACCACACCGTCCCGCTGTACTTCTCCCGCCCGATCACCCGCGCCGACTACGTCCGGGCCAAGTTCGCCGCCATGGTCAGCGCCCAGTTCCTGCTGATGGCGGCGCCGTTGCTGGTCCTCTACATCGGGGCGCTGCTCGGCGGGCTGGACTTCGGGCACAACACCGGGCACTTCCTGTCCGGCCTGGTCGCCGCCCTGCTGTACTCCCTGGTGCCGACCTCGGTGGCGGTGGTGGTCGCCGCCGCGACCCCGCGCCGCGGCTTCGGGGTGGCCGGGATCATGGGCTACCTGGCGATCAGCACGGCCGTGGTGGCGATCCTGACCCGGATCGGCACCGCCACCGAGCTCACCGTCCCGGACTCCGCCCAGTGGATCGCGCTGCTGTCGCCGAACGACCTGGTGGAGAGCCTGACCAACCAGCTCTTCGACGTCGGCGGGATGGGCGGCCGGATGCACGCGCCCGGCGGGCTCGGCGTGGTCGTCTTCACCGCCGCCGTCCTCGCGATGGTGTCCGGCTCGTACGGGCTGCTGCTGCGCCGCTACCGCAGCGTCTGATGAACCGAGGAGTTTGAGAGGGCGTCATGGCCACCATCACCATCGACAAGGTCTCCCGCTGGTTCGGGAACGTGGTCGCCGTCAACGACATCAGTATGACGATCGGCCCAGGCATCACCGGCCTGCTCGGTCCGAACGGCGCGGGCAAGTCGACCCTCATCCATATGATGAGCGGCTTCCTCTCGCCCTCCAGCGGGGCGGTCACCCTGGACGGCGCGCCGATCTGGCGCAACCAGCAGGTGTACCGGCAGATCGGCCTGGTCCCGGAGCGGGAGTCGATGTACGACTACCTGACCGGCTGGGAGTTCGTGCTCGCCAACGCCGAACTGCACGGCCTCGCCGACCCGGGCGCCGCCGCCCGGCGCGCCCTGGACCTGGTGGAGATGGCCTACGCCAAGGACCGCCGCACCGGGACGTACTCCAAGGGCATGAAGCAGCGGGTCAAGATGGCCTCCGCGCTGGTCCACGACCCGGCCGTGCTGCTGCTCGACGAGCCGTTCAACGGCATGGACCCGCGCCAGCGGCTCCAGCTGATGGAGCTGTTGCGCCGGTTCGGCGCGGACGGCCGGACGGTGCTGTTCTCCTCCCACATCCTGGAGGAGGTCGAGCAACTGGCCCGGCACATCGAGGTCGTGGTGGCCGGCCGGCACGCCGCCTCGGGCGACTTCCGGAAGATCCGCCGGCTGATGACCGACCGCCCGCACCGCTACCTGGTCCGCTCCAGCGACGACCGCCGGCTGGCCGCCGCGCTGATCGCCGACGGCTCGACGACCGGTGTCGAGGTGGACGCGCGGGAACGGGCGCTGCGGATCGAGGCGGTGAACTTCCAGGGCTTCACCACCCTGCTGCCCCGGGTCGCCCGGGAGGCGGACATCCGGCTGTACACCGTCTCGCCGGCGGACGAGTCGCTGGAGAGCGTCTTCTCCTACCTGGTCTCCGCGTGAGGCCCGGCGTCCGAGCCACCGAACTCCCGTACCGGACCCAGGAAAGGGCCGACCGACCATGAACCCGACCGTCGCCAGGCTGACCCTGCGCGGCCTGCTGGGCCGCCGCCGCGGCCTCCTGCTGCTGGTGGTCCCCGCCCTGCTGCTGGTCATCTCGGCCGTCGCGAGCGGCACCGCCGGCGGGAACGAGCACGACCTCACCGTCAAGATCCTCGGGCAGCTCGGCCTCGGCACCCTGGTGCCGATCCTCGGCCTGGTCGTCGGCACCGGCGTGATCGCCACCGAGATCGACGACGGCTCGATCGTCTACCTGCTGGCCAAGCCGCTGCCGCGGTGGAAGATCGTCACCACCAAACTGGTCGTCGCGATCGGCACCACCTGGGTGTTCGCCGCCCTCCCGACGCTGCTCTGCGGCCTGCTGCTGATCGGCACCAGGGACGGCATCGCGCTCGGCTACACCGTGGCCGTGCTGGTCGCCGGGGCGGCGTACAGCGCGCTGTTCCTGCTGCTCGGCGTGGTCACCCGGCACGCGGTGGTGGCCGGGCTGGCGTACGCGCTGGTCTGGGAGTCGCTGATCGGCAACTTCGTGTCGGGCGCCCGGACGCTGAGCGTCCAGCAGTGGGGCCGGTCGGTGGCCGAGGCGGTCGCCGGGGACGCCGCGATCGGCGCCGACGTCTCGCTCGGGGTGGCCGTCCCGCTGCTGCTGGCGGTCACCGTGGCGGCGACGGTGCTGGCCTCGGTGAAGCTGGCCGGACTGACCCTGGCCGCCGAGGAGTAGTCGGCCGGGGCCGACCCGAGCCGGCCTCAACGGGGCCGGCCCGAACCGGCCCCGACGAGGTCGACCCGGGCGGAGGTGCTAGCCGAGCGTCCGGTTGCGGCCCGCGCCCCAGCCGGCCGCGCCGACCACGGTGGCCAGCACCAGCATCAGCACCAGGGTGGCCGTCCAGCCGCCGGTGAGCTGGTGCAGCGCGCCGGCGCCGACCGGGCCCGCCGCCGCGACCAGGTAGCCGACCGCCTGCGACATCCCGCCCAGCTGGGCGGCGCCGGCCGCGCTGCCGGTGCGCAGCACGATGAAGGCCAGGCCCAGACCCAGCGAACCGCCCTGGGCGACGCCCAGGATGGTCGCCGACACCCAGGCGCCGGACACCGGCGCGATCAGCAGCAGGGCGATGCCGAGGCCGTTCAGTCCGGCCATGGCCACCGCCAGCCCGCGCTGGCGGGTCATCCGGCCGGCCAGTAGCGGCACCAGGAAGGCGCCCGCGACCTGCACCAGGTTGGAGAAGGCGAAGACCAGACCGGCCTCGCCGCGGTCCATGCCGTGGTCGGCCAGGATGGTCGGCATCCAGGCGACCAGGGTGTACACCAGCAGCGACGAGATGCCCATGAAGAGGCTGATCTGCCAGGCCATCGGGGAGCGCCAGATGCCCTCGATCGGCTTCTCGGCCGCCCGACCGGCCGCCTGACCGCCCGCCTGACCGCCCGCCTGACCGCCCGCAGCGCCGGCGGAGAGGCCCGTCGGCGCCGCGACCGCCGCCCGCTCCTGCCGGGAGCGCAGCACCTGCGGCAGCCAGGCCACCGCGGCGACCAGCGCGAGCAGCGACCAGGTGCCCAGCGAGGCCTGCCAGCCGCCGCCGAGGGCGTGCTCCAGCGGCACCGACAGACCGGCCGCCAGGGTCGCGCCGACCAGCATGGTGGTCGAGTAGACGCCGGTCATCGCCGCCGCCCGGTCCGGGAACTCCCGCTTCACCAGGCCCGGCATCGACACGTTCAGCACCGCGATGGCCACGCCGATCACCACGCAGCCCGCGTACAGCGCCGCCACCGAGGGCAGCACCCGCAGCAGCACGCCCGCGCCCAGCACCAGGACCGCGCCCAGCACGACCCGTTCGGTGCCGAACCGCCGGGTCAGCCGGGGGGTGAGCGGGGCGCCGACGCCCTGGAACAGCACCGGCACGGTGGTGATCAGTCCGCTCGCGGTGGCGGAGAGTCCGAAGGTCCGCTGGATCTCGCCGACCATCGGCGACACCGCCGCCAGGCAGGCGCGCATGTTCAGCGCGACCAGCAGGATGCCGGTCAGCAGCAGCGCGGGGTGGGCCAGCCGGGTGCGGACGGGAAGCGGGAGGGCGGTGGTGGCAACCGGCTGCTGGGCACGGGTGACGGCCATGGGTGTGCTGTTCTTTCGTGAATGTGCGCGAGGGCGCGGAGGACGGAAGGGAGGCGGGTGCCTACGTCACTTCCGGGCCGCGATGGCGGCGAGGAGCTGCTCGACGGCCGCGGTCGGCTCGGCGAGCAGCTCACGACACGCGGCCTCGGCACGGTCCGGGTCGCCGCTCTCGATCGCGTCGACCAGCGCCGCGTGGGTGGCCACGGCCACCTCGGGCATGTCGTGGTCGCCGAAGGCCGAGGTCATCGACTCGCGCACGGAGGCGCCGAAGTAGCGGTAGACCTCGGTGAGCGCCGGGTTGTGCGCGGCCTCGACGATGGCGGTGTGGAACTCCAGGTCGTGCTCGACGGTGGCCTCGCGGTCGGTCCGCTCGGCGTGCGAGGCGATCACCTCGGCCTCGCGGGCCAGCGCGGCCCGCATCCGCTCGACGTCCTCGCGGGTGTGCCGCAGCGCGGCCAGCCGGGCGGCCTCGGTCTCCAGCGCGGCCCGGACCTCCAGGACGTCCCGGATGCCCGAGCGCTGGACGCCGCGCAGGACGGCGGCCGGGTCGCTGGTGGAGCGGACGAACGTCCCCTCGCCCTGGCGGGAGACCAGCATGCCGGCGTGCACCAGCACCCGGATCGCCTCCCGGACGGTGTTCCGGCCGACCTGCAGCTGCTCGGCGAGCTCGTGCTCGGTGGGGATCTGCGATCCCACCGGCCAGACGCCGCCGGCCAGTTGCTCGCGCAGCTGGTCGATCGCGGTGTCCACCAGGGAGCGTCGTCCGGCCGCCTGGAGGCTGTTGCCGTCGCCGGTCATGCCGGTGCTCCCTTCGTCGCTGATGGCCGCGTCGCTGGTCAACGCCGGTCGTCGGTCATCCTACAACCGCTTGCCCGGTCATCCTACAACTGGAGGTGAACCTCCGCCGAACACCACGGCGTGATCCGAAGGAGAGCCCCTAGACGCCCGGGTAGAGCTGTTCCAGGACGACGGCGACGCCGTCCTCGTCGTTGCTCGCGGTGACCTCGTCGGCGACGGCGAGCAGTTCCTCGTGGGCGTTGGCCATCGCCACGCCGCGGGCCGCCCAGCCGAACATCGGCACGTCGTTGGGCATGTCGCCGAAGGCGATGGTGTCGGCCCCGCGGACGCCCAGGCGGCGGGCGGCGACGGCCAGCCCGGTGGCCTTGGACAGGCCCAGCGGCAGCAGTTCGACCACTCCGGCGCCGGCCATCACGACGCCGACCAGGTCCCCGGCGACGCGGCGGGCGGCCTCGGCGAGCGCGTCGTCGGTCAGGCCGGGGTGCTGGATGTAGAGCTTGCTGACCGGGGCGTCGAGCAGCTGGTCGCGGTCGACCCGGACGACCGGGAGGTCGGAGCCGATCAGCAGCTCGTAGCCGGGGCCGGCCAGCACCTGGCCGTCCAGGCCGTCCTGGTTGGCGGCGACGGCCAGCTGGCCGGTCTCGGCCTCGATCTTGGCGATGGCGAGCGCGGCGAGCCGGCGGTCCAGGGTGAGGGAGGTGAGCAGCCGGTGCGCGCCGGCGTCGTACACCTGGGCGCCCTGGCCGCAGACGGCTATCCCGGTGTAGCCGATCTCGTCGAAGACCGGGCGGGCCCAGGCGGCGGAGCGGCCGGTGACGACGATGTGCAGCGCGCCCGCGCCGGTGGCCGTGGCCAGGGCGGCGCGGGTGCGCTCGGAGACGGTTTCCGCGCTGGTCAGCAGGGTGCCGTCGAGGTCGGTGGCGACCAGCCGGTAGGGCAGGTCGCCACCGCTCGGGTGCTCACCGTTGGGGGAGACGGGGCTGGGGCTGGTGGTGCTCATGGGCCGTACGTCTCCCGGGAGTTGCGGGTGGTGCGGGTGGCGCGGTGCTACTTGACCGGTTCGAGGACGGTCCGCCCGCCGAGGAACGGCCGCAGCGCCTCGGGCACGACCACCGAGCCGTCGGCCTGCTGGTGGTTCTCCAGGATCGCCACGATGGTGCGTGGGACGGCGACCAGGGTGCCGTTCAGGGTGGCCAGCGGGCGGGTCTTGCCCTCCTCGCGCATCCGGATGGCGAGCCGGCGGGCCTGGTACTCGGTGGTGTTGGAGGTCGAGGTGACCTCGCGGTACTTGCCCTGGGTCGGGATCCAGGCCTCGATGTCGAACTTGCGCGCGGCCGAGGCGCCGAGGTCGCCGGAGGCGACGTCGATCACCCGGTAGGGCAGCTCCAGCGCGTTGAGGAAGTCCTTCTCCCACTGGAGCAGGCGGCGGTGCTCGTTCTCGGCGTCCTCGGGAGTGGTGTAGACGAACATCTCCACCTTCTCGAACTGGTGGACGCGGATGATGCCGCGGGTGTCCTTGCCGTAGGTGCCGGCCTCGCGGCGGAAGCAGGACGAGTAGCCGGCGTAGCGCAGCGGCAGCTTCTCGGCGTCGAGGATCTCGTCCATGTGGTACGCGGCGAGCGGGACCTCGCTGGTGCCGACCAGGTACCGGTCGTCCTCGGCGAGGTGGTACACGTTCTCGGCGGCCTGGCCGAGGAACCCGGTGCCGTCCATGGCGGCGGGCCGGACCAGGGTCGGGGTGATCATCGGGATGAAGCCGGCCGCGGTGGCCTGCGCGATGGCCATGTTGACCAGGGCGAGCTCCAGCAGCGCGCCGACGCCGGTCAGGTAGTAGGAGCGGGCGCCGGCGACCTTGGCGCCGCGCTCGGTGTCGATCGCGCCCAGGATCTGGCCGAGCTCGACGTGGTCGCGCGGCTCGAAGCCCTCGGCGGCGAAGTCGCGCGGGGTGCCGATCTCCTCCAGGGTGACGAAGTCCTCCTCGCCGCCGACCGGGGCGGCCGGGTCGATGAGGTTCGCCAGCGAGCGGAGCAGGCGCTCGGCCTCCTCCTTGGCCGCGCCCTGCTCGGCGTCCGCGGCCTTGACCTCGGCGGCCAGCTCCTTGGTGCGCTGCAGCAGGGCGGTCTTCTCCTCGCCCTTGGCCTGGGCGACCTGCTTGCCGAGCGTCCGCTGCTCGCTGCGCAGTTCGTCGAAGCGACTGCCCGAGGACCGGCGCCGTTCGTCGGCGGAGAGGAGGGCGTCGACCAGGTCGACGTCCTCGCCACGGACGCGCTGCGAGGCGCGCACTCGGTCAGGGTCCTCACGAAGCAGGCGAAGGTCAATCACAGGCCCAAGCGTACCGGGCGGAGGCTCATCCACCGGTACGGGTTTTCCCCTGGGGATAACCGCCCGGATCCTGTGGATAACTTCTGTGGGCAACGGGCGGGGCCCGGGTTATCCACAGGATCCGGGCGGCGCCTGTGGATTGAAGGGGAGGTCGGCCCTCCGATCACCGAAGCCAGGGAATTGAGGTTTCAAACCTCATTTGACCTTCTCGGGTGAGGGAATTGAAGCACTCAGACGGGTGATTTAGTGGCACACGGGTGACTCTGGTCCGATTAGTCATCTCTACGCCGCTAACCAATGATCCGACCGAAACCCGCAGTGGCTATACCGGTTTGTCGACTCATCCCCAGGCCTGTGGATAACTTTCGGCTGTGGATAGTCCCCGCCCCTGTGGATGGCGGGTTCCGGCGCCGCGGGCCCCTGTGGACGACGGGTGCGGTCACCCTCCCCCTTCCGTCCGGCCGGGAGAAAACGATCGGAAAAGGGCGGAAAGACAAAGGGCATCGATCAGATGTTGTCGCGGTGCCCTCGCGGTGCCGGTGCGGTGCCCTCGCGGGGATCAGATGTCGCCGCGCCCGTCGAGGCACCGGGAGAGCCAGTCGGCGGCGGCCGTGAAATCGTCGTCCGAGGTGCCCGGCCGCCGGTGCGTGGAGACCTGCCGGTCGGCGCGCGGATAGGAGCCGAGGAACCGCACCTGCGGGCTGATCCGCTTCAGCCCCATCAGGGCCTCCGCCACCCGGCGCTCGGACAGGTGCCCCTCGCAGTCGATCAGGAAGCAGTAGTTGCCGATGCCCTCGCCGGTCGGCCGCGACTCGATCCGCATCAGGTTGACCCCGCGCACCGCGAACTCCTGGAGCAGTTCCAGCAGCGCGCCCGGGTGGTCGTCCGGCAGCCAGACCACCATCGAGGTCTTGTCCGCGCCGGTCGGCGAGGAGACCCGGCCCGGGCGGCCGACCAGGACGAACCGGGTGGTCGCGGTCTGCGCGTCCGCGATGTCCTTGACCAGCGGGTCCAGCCCGTAGATCGGCGCCGCGAACTCGCCCGCGAACGCCCCGTCGTAGCGGCCCTCGGCGACCAGCCGGGCGCCGTCCGCGTTGGAGGCGGCCGACTCCCACTGCGCGTCCGGCAGGTTGGCCGCCAGCCAGCGGCGCACCTGCGCCTGGGCCACCGGGTGGCTGGTCACCGTCTTGACCCCCGCCAGGTCGGTGCCCGGCCGCACCAGCAGCGCGAAGGAGATCGGCAGCAGCACCTCACGGTAGATCATCAGCGGTGCGCCGGCGGCGAGTTCGTCGTTGGTCGCGGTGACGGCGCCCTCGACCGAGTTCTCGATCGGGACGAACGCCCCGGAGGCGTCCCCGCCGCGCACCGCGTCCAGCACCAGCGGCACCGAGGCCAGCGGCACCAGCTCCCGGGTCGCGGCCTCGGGCAGGGTGCGCAGCGCCGCCTCGGTGAAGGTGCCGGCCGGGCCGAGGTAGGTGTAGCGGGTGGCCGACATGACGCCTCCGTGGGGAACAGGGGGGAACCGGGGCAGGGGTGTTGCCGAAGAAGTCACCATAACGACTCCGCCCGCCGGCCAGGAAAGCGTTTCAGTGGCCGGGACCGGAGACCGCCGCGGGCGTGCTACCCGAAGAGCTGCTGGCCGAGGTAGCCGCCGGCCGGGACGCCCGGCGGTACCGCGTACAGGCCGCTGGCCTCGTGCCGCAGGAAGCGGGAGAGGCCGTCCCCCCGGGCCAGCTTGCGCTGCACCGGGGTGAAGCCCTTGCGCGGGTCGGCCTGGAAGGCGAGGAAGAGCAGTCCGGCGTCCGGCGAGCCGTCGGGCAGCAGGCCGTCGTGGTACGAGAACCCGCGCCGCAGCATCGCCGCCCCGCCGTTGGCGGCCGGGGCGGCCACCCGGACGTGCGCGTCGGCGGGGATCGCCAGCGCGCCGTCCGGGCCCTGCGCGGCCAGGTCGACGGGCGTGCGCTCGCCGGCCCCGGCGGGTGCGCCGAGCGGCGCGCCGTCCGACTTGCGCCGCCCGATCACCCGCTCCTGCCGGTCGGTCGGCAGCGCCTCCCAGTTGTCCAGCAGCATCCGGATCCGCCGGAACACCAGGTACGAGCCGCCGGCGAGCCAGGCCGGCTGGTCCGGTCCGGCGGTGCAGAACACCTTGGCGGCGAAGCCGTCCTCGTCCGGCCGGGGGTTGTTGGTGCCGTCGATCTGGCCCATCAGGTTGCGGCCGGTCATCGGGCGCGCGGTGGCACCGGGCGTACGGGCGAAGCCGGCCGACTGCCAGCGCAGCGCCGCCGTGCCGGCCGCCTGGCGTTGCAGCACCCGCAGCGCGTGCACGGCCACCAGGGCGTCGTCGGCGCCGATCTGGACGAACAGGTCGCCGTCGCCGCGCGCCGGGTCGAGCGCGTCGGCGGGGAAGGGCGGCAGCGGTTCGAGCGCCTGCGGGCGGCGGTCGGCCAGCCCGGCCTTGTCGAACAGGGCGGCGCCGAAGCCGATGGTGAGGGTGAGCGAGCAGGGGCCGGCGTCCAGCGCCACCTGGTTGTCGGCGTCATCGGCCGGCTCCCCGGCGGTCAGCCGCTCGGCGGTCCTCGTCCAGCGCTGGAGCAGGGCGCGCAGCCCGTCCCGCCCGGCGCCCTCGGCCAGGTCGAAGGCGGCCAGCTGGACCCGGGCCTGCTGGGGTTCGAGGATGCCGGCCTGGTGCTCGCCGTGGAACGGCACCCGGGCCGCGCCGAGCGCGCCGTCCGGCCCGGCGGCGGGCCCTGCGCCGGGGTGGCGGTCCAGGGCGACCGCCCCGGCGACGCCGGCTCCGGCGCCGGCCAGCAGCCCGGCGCCGGCGGTGCCCAGCAGGGCCCGCCGGGTGAAGCCGGCCCGGCCGGGCGCCTGCGCACCCGGCGCTGCGGGCCTCGGCACCGTGGCCCGGTCCGTCGGGGCCTGGTCCGCCGGGGTGCGGTCCGCCGGGGTGCGGTCCGTCGAGGTGTGCTCCATCGCGGTCAGCCGATCTTGAACTGCTGGGTCGGGGTGGTCTGGTCGATGTCGGAGGAGCGGATCTGCACCGACACCACCCAGGTGCCGGCCAGCGGCAGCTGCGCGGTGCCGCTCCAGCGGCCGGTGCCCTCCGGGGTGAGCGCCACCGGCAGCGGCCCGAGGTCGCGGTCCGGCAGGGTGAAGGCGAGCTGCACCTCGGGGACGTCCACCGGCTGCCCGTCCGCGCCGGTCAGCGCGAGGTGCACCTCGTTCGAACCGGTCCGGGCCGGGTTGAGGGTGACGGTCGCGGTCCCCTTGGCGTTCGGGGTGCGGCCCTTGGTGTCGTACGGGAGCTTGAGCTCCACGGTGCGGCCCGGCTCGGTCTGCGGGGCGGGCGCGCCCCCGGCGGCCGGCCCGGCGGCGGGTGCGACGGCACCGGCCTTGACCTCGCTCGCCACCCGCCCGGGCGGGGAGTTGGTGAGCATCGTGGTGACCACCAGCACCGCCACCGCGACCAGCGCCTCGACCAGCACCGAGCGGCGCAGCCCGGCCCGGGTCGGGGTCAGTCCGCGCTCGCGCCCGGCGCTCTCCCGGGCCGCCTGCTGACGGGCCAGCTGGGCCTGCCGGAGCGGGTCCTCGGAGTGTGCGGCGGCGACGCCGACCGGCTCCGGCACAGCGGCCGGCTCGACCTCCGCCGCCTCGGCCGGGGCCGCGCGCAGCCGGGCCAGCCAGGTGCGGGAGAACCAGGCGGCGCCGAGCATCACGGCCACGCAGCCGGTCTTCACCAGCAGCAGCCGCCCGTACTCGGTGCCGGTCAGCGCGCCCCAGCTGCCGAGGCCGCGCCAGGACTGGTAGACGCCGGTGGCGGCCAGCACCGCGACCGAGCCGAAGGCGACCTTCGAGAAGCGGTCGACGACCTGCGCGCCGACCCCCTCGCGCAGCGCGACCAGCAGCGCGGCCAGGCCGCCCAGCCAGAGCGCCATCGCGATCAGGTGCAGCATGCCGAGCGGCAGCGACAGCCAGACCTGGATGCCGACCGAGGCGTGGTCGGCCCCGACCCAGGTCGCCGCCAGGGCGATCGAGAGCACCAGCCCGGCGACGCCGAGGCCCAGCCGGGCCTCGCGCTGCGGCCGCTCGGCGACGCGCTGCTCCAGCTCCCGCAGCTCGGCCTCCTCGGCCTCCTCGTCGCCCGTGCTTCCGGCGCTCCCCGCGCTTCCGTCGGTCCCCGTGGTCCCGGCGCCGCCGGGCCGCGCCGCCGGCCGGGCCGGCTGCCCCAACTGGCCGACCAGCAGCGACAGGAACACCCCGCTCGCCGCGAGCAGCAGCAGCCGGGCGGCCAGCGCGGTGCCGATCCGCTCGTCCAGGGTGGCGCGCACCAGCGACAGGTCGAGGGCCTTGCCGATCCCCGAACCGCGCTCGTACGGGCCGCGCAGCATCAGCACCGCGACGGTGGAGGTCAGCAGCGCCGCCCAGCCGGTCATCAGCAGCCGCTGCACCCGGCGCCTGGTGGCGCCCTCCGGCCAGCAGATCAGCACGAACGCGGCGACGCCGGCGAGCAGCGCGAACGCCGCGTACGCGACGGTGCGCCCGGTGCCGTAGAGGGCGGAGACCAGGCCGTCGGCCTTGGCCCCCTGGAGCGCGGTGGCGGACACCGAGGTGTCCGAGGGCGCGCCGATGGAGAAGGTGAACGCACCGCCGATCGGGTGCGAGTCCTCCGAGACGGCCCGCCAGGCGACGGTGTACGTGCCGTTGGCGAGCCCGCTGTTCAGTCCGACCCGGGCGGTGTCCGCCTTGCCGTCGGCGTGCCCGGGGTTGCCGGTGTCCACCGCCTTGCCGGCCGGGTCGAGCACCCGCACCGAGTCGCTGGACAGCGACACGGACTCGCTGAAGGTCAGCGTGACCGCCTGCGGGGCGGCGGCGACCACCGAGTTCTGGTGCGGGTCGGTGGACTCCAGGGTGGCGTGCGCGGCGGCCGGTCCGGCGCCGGCGAGCATCAGCGCGAGCAGCGCGCCGAGCGTCCCGAGCAGTCCGGCGATGCGGCGGTGGGCGGCCTTCTCCATGCTGGCGGGTCCCCTTAACTCTGGCCGGGGCGGTAGGTGAGCTCCTTGACCGGCACCTTGACCGACAGGGTGCCGGACTTGGCGAAGGTCAGGTCGAGCTCCAGCTCGTCGCCGAGGGCGGGGGCCTTCTGCCACCCCATGATCATCAGGTGGGTGCCGCCGCGGGCGAACTCCAACGCGCCGTGCGCGGGCACGTCCAGGCTCGGGACCTGCTCCATGCTCGACGGGGTCGAGCGGTGCATCGTGACGGACTCGGCGCCCGGGCTGCTCACCTTGACCAGCTGGTCCTGCCCGCCGTCGTTGCGGACGGTCAGGTAGCCGGCGGCCATCCCGCCGGCCGGGGGCAGCGGGATGTAGGAGTCGGCGACGCTCAGCTTCGCCGCCCCGCCGCCGGCGCCACCCTGACCGCCTGCCCCGCAGGCGACCAGGATGGCGCCGCCGCCCAGGGCCGTCGCCAGTACCGCGCCCGTGAGCGCCGTCCGCCGGAAGCCGAGGGTCGCGCGGCCGGCCGGGGCGTGGCCGGTCGGGGCCTTCATGCCGCGACCCCCTTGGCGAGCAGCGGCAGGTCGTGCTCGTAGGTCTTCTCCTCGGTGCCGCTCAGGTAGAGCACGTGCGCCTTGTCGTCCGAGGGGAGGAAGGCCAGCACCTGCGCGCCGTGGGTCGAGGTGACGGTGCCGTCCGCGTTGACCACCGGGTCCTCGATCAGGATGCCGAGCGACTTGGCGGCCGTCTTCACCTTGGCCAGGTCGCCGGTCAGGCCTATGAAGTCGCTGCCCATCGAGTCCAGCCAGGTGCGCAGCACCTTGGGGGTGTCGCGCTGCGGGTCGGTGGAGACGAAGACGACGTTGACCTTCTGCCGCTCCTCGGCCGGGAGCGCCTTCATCGCGACGCCGATGTCGCCCATGGTGGTCGGGCAGACGTCCGGGCAGCTGGTGTAGCCGAAGAACAGCAGCGTGGTCTTGCCGTTGGTCTGCTGCCGCAGGTCGTACGGCTGGCCGGAGGTGTCGGTCAGCTGGAGGTCGGGCTTCTCGAAGTTCTTGGTGAGCACCGTGCCCTGGTACGGCGAGTCGGACTTCTGCTTGGTGACCTTGGCGGGGGCCGAACCGCCCCCGGAGGAGCCGCAGGCGGTCAGCGTCAGGGCGGCGGCGAGCGCGACGGCGGCCGCGCCGGCCAGGCGGGTGGTGCGGGTGGTGCGGAGCATGGGAGATCCGATCGTGCGGGGTGGG
>NZ_JBHVPH010000001.1:0-106954 GCF_042887425.1 Kitasatospora sp. NPDC057940 | reverse complement strand
GCGTCAGGGCGGCGGCGAGCGCGACGGCGGCCGCGCCGGCCAGGCGGGTGGTGCGGGTGGTGCGGAGCATGGGAGATCCGATCGTGCGGGGTGGGACCGCCGGCGAGGCCGTACCCGGGGCGTGGGTACGGCCCCGCCGGCGGGGTGGGTCAGGAGGCGGAGCCGCTGTTCCGGCGGCGCAGGCCGAGCACGCCGACGGCGGTGCCGATCACGCCGACCACGATGCCGACCACGCCGAGCACCCGGGCGGTGGAGTCGCTGGACTTGGCGTCGGCCGGGGCCGCGGCGTGGTCGGCGCTGTCGCCGTGGGCGCCCGCGGAGGGGGAGGCGGTGACGCCGCCGTGGGCGTCCTCACCGGCGGCGGCCTTGGTGAGCTTCAGGACGGGGGCCGGGTGGGCCGGCTCGGGCTGGCCGTCCTTGGACTCGTCGATCCAGCGGACGATGTCGCCGTTGTCGTAGGTCTGCAGGGTCTTGAAGACCATGCTGTCGGCGTCGGACGGCAGCGGGCCGAGCGAGACCCGGAACTCCTGGAACTGACCGGGGGCGATCTTGGTGCCGGCGTCGGCGGTCCAGGTGATCTTGGAGACGGCCTCGTTGACGTCGCTGCCGTGCACCTTGATCGGCTTGTCGAGCTTCGCCTTCTCGACGGCCGCGGTCCAGCCCGGCAGCGGCAGGGTGCGGACGGAGGCCAGCGGGTGGTCCAGCGGGAGGTTGACCTCCAGCTTCACCGTGCCGGCGGCGTCGCTCTCGTTCGGCACCCGGAAGTCGACGGCCGTGTAGCCGCCCTGGGCGGCCGCACCCGGGTTCACGGTGACGTGCGCGAACGCGGGACCGGCCAGCGCCACCACGGAGGCGGCGGCGGTGAGGGCGACGGCGGCGAGACGGCGGGTGGGAAGGGAACGCATGATGCGGTGTCTCCGATCGGAGCTCGGCGGACCGGCCCGCGTCCGGGCGACGGGAAGATCGTGCCTCGGCGGGGCCGCGCGTGGGGACGTGCTGGGGACGTGTGGGGGCGGAACCGGGGGCCGTCGGCGTGTCGGGGACACACGGGATGTCGGGGACACGCGGGACCGGCCCGGGACGCTGCGCACGACCGGGGCCCGACACGAACGGGGCGCCAGGAGCCGGATCAGTACGCGAAGGCCCCGCGCGGCGGACCGCGCCGCACCACGCTGTGCCGCAGCGCGGCACCCGCCGGAAGCGGGCTGTCCCCGTCCCGGACACCGAAGGGGCGGGCCGGACCGGCCGCGCCGAACAGGCCGCGCAGCAGCGCGGCCACCAGCACCAGCGCCGACCGCAGCGGCGCCGCCCAGTGCTCCCGGGCCGCCGAAGCGGTCACCCGCACCAGCCGCCACAGCGCCGCCTCACCGCGCCGCAGCCACCAGCCCGCCACCAGCGCGGCGGCCAGGTGCCCGGCCAGCATCGACGGCGTCATCCCGAACACGCCGCCCTGCCACCACGGGGCGACGGCGTACGCGTTCGGGTCCAGGCCCGCCGAGGAGACCAACTGCTCGGCGGTCGGGCTCCCGGGCAGGCCGGCCAGCGTGCCGGGGCGCGCCTCGTTGCAGATCAGCCGGCCCGCCACGGTCGGCAGGGTCAGCGGACCGGAGCCGCCGTGGTGCATGCCGGCCATGCCGCCGATCGCGGCGTGGCCGTTGAAGCCGTGGAACAGGCAGTGCAGCCCGAGCTGACCCGCGCCCAGCGCACCGGCGATGGCCGTCAGCGAACGCTCCCGCCCACCGCAGGCCACCGCGAGCACCAGCACCGCGGCGAAGCCCGTCGCCAACGCGGTCGGCGGCACGTTCCCGCCACCCGCCAGGGCGTGCCCGGCGGCCGCTATCAGCGTGCACACCAGGGCGAACGGGACGGCCCGGGCAAGCCGCAGGTCCCAGGCGGCGGCCCCCACCGGCGCATCCGGTGCGAGGGCGCCCGGGAGCGGGGCGGCGGGGAGGGCAGTCATGGCCGGGACATCATCTCACCGCCTACCTCGCCCGCGTGGGCAGGGTGGGAAATCCCTACGAATGCCCCGTTCGGCAGCGGCGTGCAGGCCGGAGAGTGCGCCACTCGGCACAATCCACGGCCTCAGTCCATCCGCCGAACGGGCGGCAGCGGGCCCCGGGCACGGTTCACCGCCGAATCGCCCGGAGATACCTAGTTGTATGTGGAGCCGCAGCCAGGAGGGACCTCCCGTGGACATCTGGTGGACTCTGCACCTCAAGCGCGACCCGGCCAGCGTCCCGCTGGCCCGGCGCATCCTGCTCGGTGCCATGGCGACGGCGGGCGTCGACCCGCAGATCGCCCACGACCTCGGCGTCGCCCTCAGCGAGGCCTGCGCCAACGCCGTCGAGCACGGCGCCTGCGGGCGGCCCGACGACGGCTTCCAGGTCACCGCCTCGATCAGCGGCGACCGCCTGCGGATCGAGGTCACCGACTCCGGCCCCGGCCTGCCCGGTCCCGTCGGCACCCCCGCCCCGGCGCTGCGCCGCCGCCCGGTCCCCCCGCCGCCGCCCCGCCCGGCCGCGCACCGCCGCCCCCGCCGCGGCCGCGCCACCGTCCCGGCCCGCGTCCTCACCGGCCACCAGCCCCGGCGCGACGGCCACCCCTACGACACCCACGTCCTCCCCGCTCGCCCCGCTGCGCCCACGCTGCGCCCCGTGGACCTCGACACCCTCCCGGACCTCACCGCCGAATCCGGCCGGGGCCTCTTCCTCATCCACGCCCTCACCGACCACGTCCAACTCCGCAACCACCCGCTCCGGGGCGCCATCGTGAGCTTCGACAAGATCCTCAAGTGGCAGGACGGGGCCCTGCTGCGGGCGTCCTGACGCGGCGAACCGATGACGACGCGCTGATACGACGAACTGATACGACGAACGCCGGGGGCGCGGACCACGGTCCGCGCCCCCGGCGTTCACCCGGGTGCAGGGTCAGCTGTGCGCGCCGGCCTTGCGGCGGCGCAGGACGAACACGGTGCCGGCGCCGGCCGCCAGGACGGCGGCGCCGCCGAGGGCGATCGGCAGGGTGTTGGAGTCGGCACCGGTCTCGGCCAGGTGCGGGCCCGCCGACGGCGAGGCGGAGGCCGAACCGTGGCCGGCGGCCGCGGGGGTCGTGGCGCCACCGGCCTCGGCGACCCGGAACTTGCCCTCGAAGGGGTTGTAGAACTGGGTGCAGGCGTTCGGCTTGTTGTTGGCCGGGGTGGGCACCTTGTCGTTGTCGAACGCGTCGGAGCCGGCGTCGTAGTTGGCGCCGTAGTTCCCGACCGGGGCCTTGGCGGTGGCGGCGATCCGGACCTGGTAGGTGATCTTCTCGCCCTTGGCCAGCTTGATGTCCGGCGACTGGAGGGAGCGGTCGTCGAGCTTGGCGGGCTTCCAGCCGGAGCCGGTGTTCAGCTGCACGTCGAAGAACTCGGTGCTCCACTGGACGGGGTAGTCCCCGTCGAACTCGTCGGTGACGTAGAGCGAGTTGTGGACGACGGGCAGATCGACGCCGCTGTTGTTCTGCCAGGTCACGCTCAGCTCGGCGGCCGGTCCGCCCTTGACCAGGGTGGTGCCGTACAGGCCGGAGCCGGTGACCTTGAGCAGCGGGCTCTGGTGCACGCCGCCGCTGCACCGCATGCTGTTGGTCGGGGTCGGCATCGGCAGGGTGGACGGCCGGTTGGTGGGGGTGGCCGTCGCGGTGTGGCTGGGGGTGGAGCTCGGAGTCGCCGTGGCGGGGGCGCTCGGGGTGGTGCTCGGGGCCGGGGTGCTCGGCGCGGGGGCGCTCGGGGTGGCCGTGGTGGAGGTGGGGGGCGGGGAGGAGGGGACTCCGACCGCACTCGCGCTGACGGCGCCGACCGTGGTGCCGAAGGAGAGCGCCATCAGCGCGGACGCGGCCAGAAGGCGAGAAGAGCGCACGTTGAGAAGCTCCAGATTGGGGTAAATGGGGTTGATTTCGGGCGACTTGAGGCCTCCGGCAGGGCCGTCGGCGCTGGTCGCGCCCGCGAACCTTACCGGTTGCGGGTGGCTTGTTTCGATCAGATTTGGCGCTAAGTGATCGATGCTGCCCAGCACGCCCGTTCGGCCACCGGTTGCCGGGGTGGCCGGGGGGCCGGACGATGGCCGCATGAAGCACCAGATGCGAGCCGAGTACGGGGCCGGGGGTGCGACCGGCGGGGTGCGGTTGTGGCACATGGTCCGGGGGGTGGAGAGCGTGGCGATGTGCGGCCGGGAGCTCGACCCGGGCGCGCAGGTGCGGGAGCCGGTGGACTGGGGCAAGACACCGGAGCTGTGCTGCCACACCTGCGGGGCGTACTACCTGCGCGAGACGCCGTACCTGTCGGCCGAACACCAGTAGTGCGTCCGGTGCGCCAACGGGTGGTCTACCGTGATCGGCATGGAGCAACCCCTCGCCCGGCCGCGGTCGTTGACCCGTGAGGCCGTCGGGCTGCGGTCCGGCGTACCGGACCTGTCCGAGCACGTCGACCGGTTCTGCGCGCTGGTCGAGCGGGTGGATCCGCTGATCCACGCGTTCGTCCCGGAGCCGGGGCGGCACGACCGGCTGCGCGCGCAGGCGCGGGCGCTGGCCGCGCGGCACCCCGAGCCGGCCGGGCGGCCGCCGCTGTACGGGGTGACGGTGGGGGTCAAGGACATCGTGCACGTGGACGGGCTGCCCACGCACGGCGGTTCGGCGTTGCCGCCGGGCGTCCTGGCGGGGCCGCAGGCCGTGGTGGTGGACCGGCTGCGGGCGGCCGGGGCACTGGTCGCCGGCAAGACGGTGACCGCCGAGTTCGCGGCGAGCGCGCCAGGGCCGACCCGCAACCCGCACCATCCCGGGCATACCCCGGGCGGCTCCAGCAGCGGGTCGGCGGCGGCGGTCGCGGCAGGGCTGGTGCCGCTGGCGGTCGGCACCCAGACGGTGGGGTCGGTGATCCGGCCGGCCGCGTACTGCGGGGTGGTGGGCTTCCGGCCCACGTACGGGCGGATCCCGACGGCCGGGGTGATCCCGAACGCGCCGAGCTTCGACACCCTGGGGGTGTTCACGGCCGACCTGGCCGGTGCGGCCCTGGCGGCCGCACTGCTCTGCGACGACTGGCGGGGCGACGACTGGCGGGGCGACGAGTGGCAAGGCGACGACTGGCGCGTCGGGCCGGCGGCCGGGGGCCGGCCGGTGCTCGGGGTCCCGGACGGGGCGTACCTGGAGCGGGCCGAGCCGGCGGCGCTGCGCGCCTTCGAGGAGATCCTGGAGCGCCTGGCGCAGGCCGGCCTGACGGTGCGCCGGGTGCCGCTGTTCCCGGACTTCGCCGGGATCGCCCGGCAGTTGCAGACGGTCAACCGCTTCGAGCTGGCCCGCAGTCACGCCGACTGGTTCGCCCGGTTCGGCGGCCTGTACCGGCCGGAGACGGCGGCGAGCATCCGGGTCGGCCAGGGCGTCGCGGCAGAGGACCGGGCGGCCGCGCTGCAGGCCCGGGACCGGTTGCGCGAGCGGGTCGCCCGGGCGACCGCCGAGGCCGGGGTGGACCTGTGGCTGGCGCCGTCGGCGACCGGCGGGGCGCCGGAAGGCCTGCACACCACCGGGGACCCGGTGATGTCGCTGCCGTGGAGCTACCTGGGCCTGCCCGCGCTGAGCCTGCCGGCCGGGCGGACGGCGGAGGGGTTGCCGCTGGGACTCCAGGTGGTGGGCGCAGCGGGCGGCGACGAGCGGCTGCTGGCCCAGGCGGCTTTCCTGGAAGAGGCGCTGGGCGGAGAAGCCCAGATCCTGCCCTAGAAGCTTGTTAGGCGAGCGCCGGGTCGGCCGGGTCGGTGGCCTCGGCGCGGAGCAGGCGCAGCAGGAGGCGGCCGGCCCGCTGGTAGGGAACGTCCTCGTCGTGCAGCACGGCCTGGGAGTTGGCCGTCTCCAGGAGGGCGATCAGGGCGAAGGCGAGGTCGTCGAGGTCGGTGCCGGGCCGCAGGCCGCCGGTGGCGCGGGCCTCGGCGAGGGCGTCGGCGATCATCTGGCGCCACTCGCGGGCGCAGTTGGCCAGGGCGTCCCGGACGGCGCCGGGGCGGGCGTCGAACTCGGCGGTGACCTCGTAGAAGAAGCAGCCGCCGGGGAAGATCCGGGCCCGGGAGTAGGCGAGCCAGCTCTCGCAGAGGGCGCGGGCCCGGGCGAGGCCGGGCGGGGTGTCGGCGACCGGGGCGACGACGGCGTCGGCGAAGATGCGGCGGGCGGCGCGGACGGTGGCGAGCTGGAGCTCCTCCTTGGAGCCGAAGCCGGCGAACACGCCGCTCTTGCTGAGCCCGAGGTCGGTGGCGAGGCGCCCGATGGAGAGCGCGCCGAGGCCTTCGACGGAGGCGATCGCGACGGCGCGGTGCAGCACCGCCCGGCGGGTCTCCTCGCCGCGCAGGACCCGTCCGTCCGTGGTCGATCCGGCCACCGGCCACCTCAGTTCTCGTCGTCGCCGCCGTCACCGTCGCCGTCGCCGTCGAGGTGCGTGCCGCCAGGGTAGCCCGGGGGTGGGCGGCGGACTTCCCGTCCATAAAACTGTACGAACGGTCGTGCTAATATCCGGACCGAGCACGGCCCCCGCACCCCGGCACGCCCGTCCGCACCGACAGGGAGACCGCATGGACCCGGCCCTCGCACTGGTTCGCACCGCCCTCAACACCACCTCGCACCTGGCACCCCGGCTGGCCGGCCGCGCCGCGTACGAGCTGTTCCAGCGCCCGCTGCGGCGCAGCGACGTCCGCCCCGCCGAGCGGGAGATCCACCGGCAGGCCGCCGTCGAGCGGATCGCCGTGAACGGCAAGGAGGTCGTCGTCTACCGCTGGGGCGACGGCGCCCGGCCGGTGCTGCTGATGCACGGCTGGCGCTCCCGCGCCTCGCGCTTCGCCCCCTACGTGCCCCGGCTGCGCGCGCTCGGGCTGAGCCCGGTCGCCTTCGACGCGCCGGGCCACGGAGACTCCGGCGGCCGGGCCACCACGGTGCTGGAGTACCGCGCCATCGCCGGGCAACTCCAGGACGGCTACGGCGGGTTCGAGGCGATCGTGGCGCATTCGCTGGGCGTGGCCGGGGCGTTCCTGGCGCTGCGCGAGGGAGTCCGGGCCGGGCGGCTGGTCGCCCTCGCCGGGGTCAGCGAATTCGCCTACCTGCCGGGCGCGTTCTGCGCCGGGCTCGGCCTCGGCCCGGTGATCGAGCGGGACCTGCGGCACCGGATCGAGCACGAGCTGTTCGCCGGCACCGAGGACCCGTGGCGGCGCTTCGACGCCGCGCACCGGCCCGAGGAGGTGTCGCCGCCGATCCTGGTGGTGCACGACGAGGGCGACGACGTGGTCGGAATATCGCACGCGCGGCGCCTGAAAGCCGCGTACGGTGACCGGCTGGAACTACTGGTCACCCGAGGGCTCGGCCACCGCCGGATCGTCGCCGAGTCCACCGTCATCGACAACGCGATCGGCTTCCTGTCGGCCGGTCAGGAGGTCAGTGCCGCATGAGCCGTGCCGGAGAGCTCGTCGAACTGCACGCCCGATCAATGGAGTTGGCCGCCGAGGTGGTGGACGGCCTGCGGCCGGACCAACTGGAGCTGCCGAGCCCGTGCGCGGGCTGGACGCTGCGCCGGCTGATGGAGCACATCGTCGGCCAGCACCAGGGTTTCGCCGCGGCCGCCCGCGGCGCCGGGCCCGACCTCGCACTCTGGGCCGACGCCCCGGTCGGCGACGACCCGGCGGGAGCCTTCCGCCGTACGGGCACCGAGCTCACCGCGGCGTTCCGCGAGGCCGTGGCGGCCGGGCGCGACGTCTGGCTGCCGGAGATCCAGCACGGCGGCCCCTTCCCGCTGGCGCACGCGGTCGGCTTCCACCTGCTCGACACCCTGGTGCACGGCTGGGACGTCGCGGCCGCGCTCGGTGTCCAGGCCCCGTTCACCGCCGTCGTGGACGGCGACGAGGCACTGGTGGCGACCCTGCTGGCGGTCGCCGAGGCCGTCCCGGCCGCGCCGGAGAACCGGGTGCCGGGCAAGGCGTTCGCGCCGCGCCTCGAACCGGGTGCGGCGGGCGGCCGGTTCGACCGCGCGCTGGCCCTGCTCGGGCGGGACCCGGCCTGGAAGGCCTAGGAACGCCGGTCCGGAGAGCTAGGCGTGCCGGCCGCCGCGCTGTTCGTCGGGGAAGCGCGGCCCGCCGATCAGGAAGAGCAGCGCGGCGGTCGGAAAGCCGGTGGAGGCGGCCACCAGCACGATGAACTCCCAGAACATGTCCTGCTCCTCGTCAGTCCCGGGCCGCCCGGACACCCGAAGGTGATCCCAAACCTGACAGGCCCTGATTGGCCGAATTGTCCGGTCGTTATTCGACGGTATGACCGGAATGCCCCGGCTGCCACCGGGCGGCGGGGATCGGCCCGCGCCACACCGGCGCAGGGGTCTGGGCGCGGGCCGGGGGCGGCGGCCACACTGTCGGGATGCAGCTACAGCTCGCAGGGGAAGCACGGCGGCCGGACCGCGAGAGCGAGGACTTCGCGGCGGCCTCGCCGGAGGCGCTGGTACTGCTGGACGGTGCGAGTTCGCCGACCGGCCTGGAGTCCGGGTGCCGGCACGGAACCGCCTGGTACGTCCGCCGGTTGGGCGTGCACCTGCTCGCCCGGCTCACCGACCGGGTGGACCGCTCGATCGCCGAGTGCCTGGCCGACGCCATCGTGGAGACGGCCGCGCTGCACGGCGGCCGCTGCGACCTGGGCCACCCCAACACCCCCGCGGCGATGGTGGTGGCGGCCCGCCGGCACGGCGAGTCGCTGGAGTACCTGGTGCTCGGCGACTCGCTGCTGGTGCTGGAGTACAAGGACGGCCCGCCGAAGGTGATCGGGGACAACCAGCGCTTCCCCGGCGGGGAGGAACTGCGCCGGCAGGTCTGGGCGACCGTCCCCGGTTCGGCCGAGCGGGCCGCGCTGCACCTGGAGTACGCGCTGGCCGTCCGGTCCGCCCGCAACCGGGGCAACGGTCCGTGGATCGCCGCGGCCAGCCCGAAGGCGGCCGGGCACGCGGAGACCGGCTTCGTCCGGCTGGAGCGGCTGCACGCGCTGGCCGCGCTCACCGACGGCGCCTCGCGCTTCACCGAGCGCTTCGGGCTGGGGAGTTGGGCGGACGTGCTGCGGCTGCTCGCCGAGTCCGGTCCGGGCGAACTGATCGCGCAGGTCCGCGAGGTCGAGCGGGCGGACGCAGCCTGCGAGCGCTGGCCGCGCGGCAAGGCGCACGACGACGCCTCGGCCGTCTACGCGCTGTTGTAGCGCGTGGACGGCCGAGGCGCCTGGGGCGGTGCGGTCACCGGGATGGTGCCGTCACCGGGGGCGGTGCGGTGACCGCCGGGATGGTGCCGTCAGTCGATCGGGTGGCCGAACCGGCCGGACTGGAAGTCCTGCATGGCCTGCTCCAGTTCGCGGTGGCTGTTCATCACGAACGGCCCGTACCAGGCGACCGGTTCGCGGATCGGCTGCCCGCCGAGCAGGATCACGTCCAGGTTGGGGTGGCGGGAGTCCTGCTTGGTGTCGGCGGTGATGGTGATGGTGTCGCCCTCGCCGAACACGGCCGCCTGCCCGGTGTGGACCGGGCGGCCCTCGGCGCCGACGGTGCCGTCGCCGTTGAGGACGTAGGCGAGCGCGTTGAAGTCCGGCCGCCACGGCAGGGTGACCTGCGCGCCCGGGGTGATGCTGGCGTGCAGCAGGGTTATCGGCGTGTGGGTGACGCCCGGGCCCCGGTGGCCGTCCAGCTCGCCCGCGATCAGCCGCAGGACCGCGCCGCCGTCCGGGGTGGAGAGCAGCTTGACGTGGCCGCCGTGGATGTCCTGGTAGCGCGGGGCGGCCATCTTGTCGGAGGCCGGGAGGTTGACCCACAGCTGGATGCCGTGGAACAGGCCGCCGGTGGTCACCAGCGACTCCGGCGGGGTCTCGATGTGCAGGATGCCCGAGCCGGCCGTCATCCACTGGGTGTCGCCGCCGCTGAGGTGGCCGCCGCCGCCGTGCGAGTCCTTGTGGATGAACTCGCCGTCGATCAGGTAGGTGACCGTCTCGAAGCCGCGGTGCGGGTGCCAGGGCGTGCCCTTGGGCTCGCCGGCGGCGTACTCCACCTCGCCCATCTGGTCCATCATGATGAACGGGTCGAGGTACTTGGTGTTGATCTTGGCGAAGGCGCGGCGGACGGGGAAGCCCTCGCCTTCGAAGCCCTCGGGTGCGGTCGCGACGGTGAGGACCGGCCGGGCGCTGGTGGCGGCGGGGTCCGGGGTGGCGACGCGCGGCAGGGTCAGCGGGTTGTCGACGGTCACGGCGGGCATGTCGGCCTCCTTCGGGGTGTTCCTCTGGCCTACGTCCACGAGATTAGTTCAATTCTCAACAACAAGCAAGTTGAAATTTGAACCATGTAGTGACGAAGGAGCGCGGGGCTCCTCCTCCAGGATGGGTCAGCCGTACATGCGGCGCATGGTGAAGTCGACCATCTGCTCGACGGCCTTGGCGTCGAACACCATCCGGTGCTCGCCCTCCATGTCCAGCGCGAAGCCGTAGCCGGTCGGCAGCAGGTCCAGGACCTCGGCGCCGGTGACGGTGAAGTGCTTGGAGTCCTTGCCGGCGTAGCGGCGCAGCTCCTTCAGCGAGCTGAACATCGGGATCACCGGCGTCGGCGTGTTGTGCAGCGCCAGGAAGCCGGGCCGCTCGCCGCGCGGGCAGTGCACCTTCGAGGTGATGAAGATGGCCTGGAAGTCCTCGACCGCCATCGAGCCCGTGGTGAACGCCCGGACGGCGTCCGCCAGCGACGGCGGCGAGGGCTCGGGGTAGAGGGACTGCTGGGACGCCTGCGACTGCGCGCCGTAGGCGTCGGGGCCGGGCATGCCGTTCATGCCCGGCTGCGGACCCGCCTGCTGCTGGTAGGGGTCGCCCGGGTATGCGTTCTGGTCATATCCGTACACACGGACAGGCTATCGGGAGCGCACCCGCCCGTGCGGGCGTCGATCCTGACAATGACTGGTCGTCCCGACTTGTGGGACGTGACCACGTTCATAGCGGATTCACCGCCAGGGGCTTGCCCAAGTTACCGCTGGGTAGCATCATGATGCGTACTGGTGGGTACGGGGCGCCCGAACGCGGCGGTCTCCCGGAAGCGACGAACCGGAGAAAACGGCCATGGGTCACTACAAGTCCAACCTGCGGGACGTGGAGTTCAACCTCTTCGAGGTGTTCGGTCGCGAGCAGGTCTACGGCTCCGGGCCGTTCGCGGACATGGACGTCGAGACCGCGAAGAACATCCTGAGCGAGATCTCGCGCCTCGCCGAGAACGACCTCGCCGCGTCCTTCACCGACGCCGACCGCAACCCGCCGGTCTTCGACCCCGAGACCAACACCGCGCCGGTCCCGGCCACCTTCAAGAAGAGCTACCAGACCTACATGGACGCCGAGTGGTGGCGTCTGGGCATCCCGGAGGCGATCGGCGGCCAGGTCACCCCGTCCTCCCTGATCTGGGCCTACGCCGAGCAGGTCCTGGGCTCCAACCCGGCCATCTGGATGTACTCCTCCGGCCCCGCCTTCGCCGGCGTCGTCCACGACGAGGGCACCGAGGAGCAGAAGAAGGTCGCCCAGCGGATGACCGACCGCCTCTGGGGCGCCACCATGGTCCTCACCGAGCCCGACGCGGGCTCGGACGTGGGCGCCGGCCGCACCAAGGCGATCAAGCAGGAGGACGGCTCCTGGCACATCGAGGGTGTGAAGCGCTTCATCACCTCGGGCGAGCACGACATGTCCGAGAACATCATCCACCTGGTGCTGGCCCGCCCCGAGGGCGGCAAGCCCGGCACCAAGGGCCTGGGCCTGTACATCGTCCCCAAGTTCGACTTCGACTGGGAGACCGGCGAGCTGGGCGAGCGCAACGGCGCCTACGCCACCAACGTCGAGCACAAGATGGGCCTCAAGGCCTCGAACACCTGCGAGATGACCTTCGGCGCCAAGCACCCGGCCAAGGGCTGGCTGCTCGGCGAGAAGGTCGACGGCATCCGCCAGATGTTCAAGATCATCGAGTTCGCCCGGATGATGGTCGGCACGAAGGCCATCGCCACCCTCTCCACCGGCTACCTGAACGCCCTGGAGTACGCCAAGGAGCGCGTGCAGGGCGCCGACATCTCGCAGTTCCTGGACAAGACCGCCCCGCGCGTCACCATCACCCACCACCCGGACGTGCGCCGCTCGCTGCTCACCCAGAAGGCCTACGCCGAGGGCATGCGCGCGCTGGTCCTGTTCACCGCGTCCGTCCAGGACGACATGGTGGCCGCCGGCCTGCGCGGCGAGCGCGACGAGGCCGCCGAGCGCCTCAACGACCTGCTGCTGCCGATCGTCAAGGGCTACGGCTCCGAGAAGTCCTACGAGCAGCTCGCCCAGTCCCTGCAGACCTTCGGTGGCTCCGGCTACCTGCAGGAGTACCCGATCGAGCAGTACATCCGGGACGCCAAGATCGACACCCTCTACGAGGGCACCACCGCGATCCAGGGCCAGGACTTCTTCTTCCGCAAGATCGTCAAGGACGGCGGCCAGGCGCTCACCGCGCTGTCCGAGCAGATCCAGAAGTTCCTCGGCGCGGCCGAGGGCGGCGACGCCCTGGCCGCCGAGCGCGAGCTGCTCGCCAAGGCCGTCGGCGACCTGGACGCCATCGTGGGCAAGCTGCTGGCCGACCTCACCTCGGTCGAGCAGGACGTCAAGAACATGTACAAGGTGGGCCTCAACACCACCCGCCTGCTGCTCGTCTCCGGCGACGTCGTGGTCGGCTGGCTGCTGCTGCGTCAGGCCGCGGTGGCCCTGGCCAAGCTGGAGGCCGGTGCCTCGGAGAAGGACGTCCCGTTCTACCAGGGCAAGGTCGCGGCGGCCCGCTTCTTCGCCAAGAACGTCCTGCCGACCGTCGCCCCGCAGCGGCTGATCGCCGAGGGCATCGACAACGAGATCATGGACCTGGCGGAGGAGGCCTTCTGAGGCCCTCGCCCCACCCGTCACCCGCCGCGGTGCCCCCAGGGGCGCCGCGAGGGGCGTGACACCTCTCCGACCGCCTGACAGCACCCTCACGTCGAAGGGCCCGGCTCCCGCCGGGCCCTTCGGCGTTGCCGCCCGTCCGCCCCGCACCCGTCGCCGAGTTCGCCCGTTTCGCACCTGTTGTTCGGGGGCCCGGGGCACCGGGCCGGGCATGGCGATGACCGTCCGCGACCGGCGCGGATCTCTGGGTGTACGGAGTTCGGCACGGCGTCACTTCACGGTTGTGTCCTCGTTCTGCATCCGTTGGGAGGTTCCGAATTCCCTGTCCGTGTACGGGCATATGCTCAAGGTGCGAAGCCGACTCCCCATCCGGCTTCGGCCCTCCCTCGACTCAGGAGCAGTATGTCGACCGCCGCCGCCCGCCAGGCATTCTTCGACCGGACGCACAGCGACGATCTGATCGCGTTCCTCGGCACCTCGCCGTCCCCGTACCACGCGGTCGCGAGCGCCGCCGAGCGGCTGGAGAAGGCAGGCTTCCGGCAGGTCGCCGAGACCGACGTCTGGGACGGCGCCGCCGGCGGCCGTTACCTGATCCGTGGCGGCGCCCTGATCGCCTGGTACCTGCCGGAGAGCGCCCGCCCCGAGACCCCGTTCCGGGTGGTCGGTACCCACACCGACTCGCCGAACCTGCGGGTCAAGCCGGTGCCGGACACCGGCTCGGCCGGCTGGCGCCAGGTCGCCGTGGAGATCTACGGCGGTGTCCCGCTGAACACCTGGCTGGACCGTGACCTCGGGCTCTCCGGCCGCCTCGCGCTCAAGGACGGCAGCTCGCGGCTCGTCCAGCTGGACGAGCCGCTGCTGCGGGTGCCGCAGCTCGCGATCCACCTGGACCGCCAGGTCAACGACGGCATGAAGCTCGACAAGCAGCGCCACCTCACCCCGATCTGGGGCCTCGGCCCGGTCGACGAGGGCTCGCTGATCTCGTACGTCGCCGAGCGCGCGGGCGTGGACGCCGCCGACGTGGCCGGCTGGGACCTGATGACGCACGACGTTCAGCCGGCCGCCTACCTGGGCCGCGACCGCGAGCTGCTGGCCGGCCCGCGCCTGGACAACCTGCTGTCCGTCCACGCCGCCACCGCCGCGCTGGCCGCCGTCGCCACCGCCGAGGGCGCCGCCGACCTGCCGTACATCCCGGTGCTGGCCGCCTTCGACCACGAGGAGACCGGCAGCGAGTCGGACACCGGCGCGCAGAGCCCGCTGCTCGGCAACGTGCTCGACCGCACCGTCCACGCGCGCGGCGGCACCCCGGAGGACCGCGCCCGGGCGCTCGCCGGGACGATCTGCCTCTCCTCGGACATGGGCCACGCCGTCCACCCGAACTACGCCGAGCGGCACGAGCCGGGCCACCACCCGCTGCCGAACGGCGGGCCGATCCTCAAGGTCAACGTCAACAACCGCTACGCGACCGACGGCGTCGGCCGGGCGGTGTTCGCGGCCGCCTGCGAGAAGGCCGGCGTGCCGTGGCAGTCCTTCGTGTCCAACAACGCGATGCCCTGCGGCACCACCATCGGCCCGATCACCGCGGCGCGCCTCGGCATCAAGACGGTGGACTGCGGCATCGCGGCGCTGTCCATGCACTCGGCGCGCGAACTGTGCGGCGCCGAGGACCCGTACCTGCTGGCCAGCGCGATCAAGGCGTTCCTGGAGGGCTGATCGCGGGCTGATCCCGGGTGATCCCCCCTCAACGGCGAAGGGGCCCGGCGGAGTACGCTCCGCCGGGCCCCTTCCGCGTCGGACGGGCTACTCCAGGCCGGCGAGCACCAGCGGCAGCCGGCGCGCGCCGCCGGCGACCAGCTTCACCGGCACGCCCCAGTCCTGCTGGTGCACGTGGCAGGCCGGGAACTCGATCTCCGGGTCGTCGTCGCAGGACGCGGCCATCGCCGAGACGTGCAGCACGCCCTCGGTGACCTCCTCGGAGAGGACCAGCTCGCGCGACAGGTCGCTGTCCGCTCCGGCGCCGGAGACCAGCAGCTCGGGCGGGGTCGCGCTGACCAGCAGCCGGGTGGACGGGCCGTACCGCTCGTCCAGCTTCTGGCCGCTCGGCGCCGAGAACACCACGTCCAGCCGGAACGCGCCCGGCGCGACCTCGGTGGCCGCCCGCTGGGTGCGGTGCGCGACCGACTCGACCCGCACCGCCTCCTCCGGCAGCCGCAGCCTGGTCAGCCGGTGCCGGGCCGACTCGACCACCACGATGTCCCCGTCCACCAGGACGGCGCCGGACGGCTCGCGCAGATCGGTGGCCAGCGTGGTGACCTCGCCGCTCGTCGGGTCGAAGCGGCGCAGCGCGTGGTTGTAGGTGTCGCTGATCGCCACCGAGCCGTCCGGCAGCACGGTGACGCCCAGCGGGTGCTGGAGCAGCGCCTGGGCGGCCGCGCCGTCCCGGTGGCCGAAGTCGAAGAGGCCGGTGCCGACGGCGGTGTGGACCGTCCCGGTTTCACGTGAAACCCAACGGATCGAGGAGGTCTCCGAGTCGGCCACCCACAGCCGCTCGCCGTCCGCCGAGACCGCCAGACCGGACGGCTGGGCGAACCAGGCCTCGCCGACGGGCCCGTCCACCAGGCCCTCGTTGGTGGTGCCGGCCGCGACGCCGACCGTGCCGGCGGCCGGGTCGTACGCCCACAGCTGGTGCACGCCGGCCATCGCGATCCACACCCGGCCGTCGAACCAGGCGACGTCCCACGGCGAGGAGAGGTCCACCTCGCGGGCCGGGCCCTCGGTCGCCGAACCCTGCCACCACTGGCGGCCGGTGCCCGCCAGCGTGGTCACGGAGCCGTCCGCCAGCCGCACCCCGCGCAGCGCGTGGTTGACGGTGTCGGCCACGATCACGTCGAACTCCGAGCCCTCCGGCAGCAGCGCCAGCCCCTGCGGCTCGCTGAACCGGGGGCTGGTGCCGTCCACCAGGCCGCGCTGCCCGTCGCCGATCCGGCGGACCACCGTCTCGCCGTCCTCGGCCAGCTCCACCAGCGAGTGGTGGCCGGAGTCGGCGACCAGGAAGTGCCCGTCGGGCAGCCGGACCGCCTTGCCCGGGAACTTGAGGTCCCCCGCGGTCGGCTCCGGCGCCACGTACGGGCCGTCGCCGCGGCGCAGCGTGCCCTTCGCCGCGTGCTCGGCCTCCAACTCCTCCACCAGCCGCGCGATCGCGTGCGCGTGGCCCTCGCCCGCGTGCTGGGCGACCACGTACCCCTCCGGGTCGATCACCACCAGCGTCGGCCAGGCCCGCACGGCGTACTGCTTCCACGTCGCCAGCGCCGGATCGTCCAGCACCGGGTGGTGCACCTCGTACCGGGCGACCGCGTCCACCACGGCCTGGTGGTCCGCCTCGTGCACGAACTTCGGCGAGTGCACCCCGACGATCACCACGGTGTCCCGGTGCTTCTCCTCCAACTCCCGCAGCTCGTCCAGGACGTGCAGACAGTTGATGCAGCAGAACGTCCAGAAGTCCAGGACGGTGATCTTGCCCCGGAAGTCGGCGAGCGTCAGCTCCTTGCCACCGGTGTTCAGCCAACCGCCTGCCCCGACCAGCTCGGGGGCGCGTACACGTGCACGAGATGCCATGCCTCAATCAAACCGCACTACGCCTGCGCGCATTCCGGCGCCGGGTGTCATGCCGTGGAGCGCGGCCTGCGCTGATGTTTGGCGGCCTTGTAGGCGGCAACGGATTTGCGTGACGAGCGCCAGACTCCGTCGGGGCCCTGGACGGCGTTCAGGCGACCACGCTGTGCCGCCTGCCGGAGCGCTGCGAGGGACAGCTCTTCATCGACAAGTGCGGCGAGCGGGACCATCCTCGCCGGGCCGGCCACGTTGGGGACGATGAAACGGTTGAGATTGTCTTCCATCGCCCTGGCGATCAGCTCGCCGAGGGTGCCGCAGTCTCCTGCGTCCGCCCTGCGCAGCGCGGCAAGGTAGGCGTCCCGCTGTCGCTTGAAGATGATGATCGGCGGATATCCGAGGCGGACGAGGACCAGGTTCATGACGATTCGCCCGGTCCGGCCGTTGCCGTCGAGGAACGGGTGAATCCGTTCGAACTGGTTGTGGATGCGGGCCAGTTCCTCGGGAAGTGGGCGGGCGAGCTCCGCGCTCTTCTCGATCAGTTGGCCGAGAGCGCAGACCTCGGTGACCCACTGCTCGACCTGCGCCGGCACCAGCGGCCAGCGTGGCGGCGTCATTCCTTCGGCGAAGGGGGCGATGTCGTGTTCGCGGAAGTTGCCGGGGCCTTCGCGGTCGCCCGCCTCCGGGTGAGGGGAGACGTTCCACACCGGAGTCATCGCCGTGTGGTGGATGTGGCGGATCTCGCCGAGGGTGATGAGGCGGCCGTCATGCCAGGCGTCGGGTTCCAGCGCCTGGCCGTAGACCCAGCGGGCGGCGTCGGCGTATCCCTGGACCTCATTGTACTCGCTGAGCGGCTTCGCTCCGACGGCTCGACCTTGATCGAGGAGCGCTTGCACCTCGCGCAGGACCAGCGTGTTTCCCTCAAGTGCGGTGGAGTGGTGTGCTTCCTGGTGCCAGATGTCGTCCCAGATCTCCTGGGCTTCTCTGGGGCTGGGGAGTCCGCCGAAGCGCTCGTTCAGCTCGGTCAACGCGCCGGCGAGTCGGTTGTAGACGGTACTGCGGCTGGGCCTGCCTCGTCCGGCCAACGTCGCTCTCCCCAGAGTTGATACATGCCGTGAGTGGCTAATTGAACTTATCAACTCCGGGGGCCGCCGAGGGGCTGACCGGTACATGTTGGTCCTGGGGCGGCAAGGGCGGCATTCCGGGGCGGCGGTCGTGGTGGGGGTGCGGGCAGGGGGCTGGGCGTGTCGGCGGGGTGGGGGCGGGGGGTCGTGCTGTCGTTGTCCGCATGGTCACCTCACCCCTGCTCCGGTCGGCCCTGACGGTCGCGACCGCTGTCCTGCTCGCCACCGGTGCCGGCGCCGCCTCGGCGGCGGCCGCCGCCCGGCCTGCTCCGCGTGACGTCACCGCGGAGCAGTGCCAGGACGCCGGGGGGTGGGTGGAGGGCTCCGGGTACTGCGTGGGGGCCGAGGGCGACGACTACTGGGGGCAGCCGATCGACGGGCAGGCCGTCAACCCGCATCCGGCGCCGGGCGAGGAGGACTGAGGGCGTCAGGTCCGGGGCCGGGTCCGGGTCCGGGTCTGGGTCAGGTCGGCGGTCAGGGTCGGGGGAGCTCCGTCTGCCAGCGGGTCTCGCCGTCCTGCTGCTCGTCGGTGGGGGTGAGGCCGAGGGCCCGGGCGACGGCGGCGGAGGCGTGGTGGTCGGGGTGGATGTGGGCGGTGACGGTGCCGACGCCGGTGGCGGCGAGGTGGGAGAGCAGGGCGCGGGCGGCCTCGGTGGCCAGGCCGCGGCCCTGCCAGGGGGTGCCGACCACCCAGGCGAGCTCGGCGGCCTCGGGGCGGACGGTGGTCTGGACGTAGCCGGTGAGGCGGCCGTCGGCGCGCAGCCGCAGCGCCCAGTTGCCCCAGGTCTCGGCGGGGTCGGGGGAGCCGGCGGCGAGCCGGGCGTAGCGGACGCGCAGGTCGTCGGCGGTGGCCGGGGAGCCGCCGGTGAAGGCGTGCAGGGCGGGGTCGGCGAGGGCGGCGGCCAGCTCCTCGGCGTGCTCGGGGCCGATCGGGAGGAGGTCGAGGCGCTCGCTGTGCAGCGGGGCGGTGGGGTCGGGACGCATGCCGCCATTGAACGCCCGTGTGCGGCGGTGCTTCCCGGCGGGCGGGGGGATCGGGTCGAATGGGGGTCACGTCGACACGGAGGAGGCCGCTGTGCGGTACCTGGTCAGGGAGAAGCTGTTCGCAGTCGGAGACGACTACTGGATCGAGGACGACCGGGGCCACAAGGCGTACCTGGTGGACGGCAAGGTGTTGCGGCTGCGGCACACCTTCGAGCTGAAGGACGCGCACGGGCGGGTGGTCGCGGTGGTGAAGGAGAAGGCGTTCACCGTCCGCGACGCGATGAAGATCGAGGACGCCGAGGGCGAGGTGATCGCGACCGTCCGGGAGAAGCTGTTCACCCCGTTCCGCGACAAGTACCTGGTGGAGCTGGCCTCCGGCGGCGAGCTGAAGATCCACGGCAACCTGATCGACAAGGACTACCGGATCGAGAACCACCACGGCGACGACCTCGCCCGGATCTCCCGCAAGTGGTTCCGGATCCGGGACACCTACGGCGTGGAGATCGCCGACGGCGCCGACACCGGCCTGCTGCTCGCGATCGCCGCCTGCGTCGACCACCTGGTGCACGAGGAACACTGATCCCCCACTGAGGTCAGGGGTCCTGCTTCCCCGGTCCGCCGCCCACCTCGGTGGGGTATCTTTTGCCAACCCTTGACCAGGCCGGTCGGGGATCGGCGAGCGGACCGGGGGCTGGGACCACGATGAACGACATCCTGCACGGGCTCGGCGCGGCGGCCGCCTACGGAGCCCTCGGGGTGGTGCTGCTGCTGCTCGGTGTCGGCCTGATGGACCTGTTGACGCCCGGCAGGCTCGGCCACCAGATCTGGGTCGAGCGCAACCGCAACGCCGCCGTGCTGCTCAGCTCCGCGCTGCTCGGCATCGGCGGCATCGTCTTCACCGCGATCATGTACACCTACGCGGACTTCGCCAAGGGCCTGCTCTCGACCGCCTGTTACGGCCTGCTCGGGTTGGTGCTGATGGCCGTCGCCTTCTGGGCGGTGGACCTGCTGACGCCCGGCAGGCTCGGCGAGATCCTGGTCGAGCCGGAGCCGCACCCGGCGGTCTGGGTCTCGGCCAGCTGCAACATCGCGGTCGCGGCGGTGGTGTCGGCCGCGATCGCCTGACGGCCCGCCGGAGCGCCCGAGCGCCTGGGCGCGCCCGGCCGCACGTTCGGCTGACGGAGCGTCGGCCGACGGCCGGCGGTGGGGATGAGGATCCGACCGGGGTCGCCGACCTGCTGCGGCGGTGGGGCCCGGCCGGTAACGTACCGGCATGGCTGACCTTGAAGAACGCGCCAACGTCGTCGCGTCCGGCTCGCGGCAGGCCGGGGCAGGGGTGTCCGTCCGACGGCGCCGCGTCACCGACCTCGCCGACTGCGTCCGGGTGCTCGGCGACGTCCACGCCACCGACGGCTACCCCGCCGACTGGCCCGACCGCCCCGCCGCCTGGCTCACCCCCGGGGGCCTGCTCGCCGCCTGGGTCGCCGAACTGGACGGCCGCCCGGTCGGGCACGTGGGCCTGTCCCGCAGTGCCCCCGGCGACGTCGCCCCCGGCCTGTGGAGCCGCCGCACCGGCGGCCGCCCGGAACTCACCGCCGTGATCGGCCGGCTCTACGTCGCCCCCACGGCGCGCGGCCACCGGATCGGCGCACAGCTGGCGGCGGCCGCCGTGGCGCACGCGCGGGCGCTCGGCCTCCACCCCGTCCTCGACGTCCTCGCCACCGCGGCCCCGGCGAACGCCTGCTACCGCCGCCTCGGCTGGACCTGGCTCGGCAGTGGCGAACAGCAGTGGGCCGCCGACCGCACGGTCGTGGTCCACTGCTTCGCCGCCCCGAGGGAGTAGCGGCTTCTCGCGGGCGGCCGGTGGCGGCGACCCGTCCGGAAGTGGCGACGGCACCACTGGAGCGGGGCCGTTCTTCACACGGGGATGACTTCGACGCCCTGCTCCAGGTCGACGAAGTCGCCCGCGTTCCGCGTGTAGAGCGGCAGGCCGTGGCCGGCCGCGGTTGCCGCGATCATCAGGCCCATGCGGTGGGGCGGGGGTCCCGCTTGGCCTGGATCGTGAGGGTGGTCAGGGTGCCGAACCGCCGAGCTGCCTCGCGGTCGAAGGGGAGGGTGGCGAACTCCGCCTCCACGTCCGCGAGTCGCTGGGCCCTGGCCATCATCTGCACCGGGTCCTTGGCCATGGCGACGCCCTGGGCGAGTTCGGCCAGCACGATGGACGACAGCGCGGCATCGGCTGGCAGGAGCTGTGGATCGATCTGTGGCAGATCGATCACGACGCAGGTGTCGAGCAGTCCGCGTTGGCGTCGCCCGGTCACTTCCGCTCCCACGGGTCGTCGCCGCCGATCCGGTCCTCATCGCCGTAGAAGGCGTCGGCTTCCGCGCGCGTCTGCGTCGCGTCGACCGTCGGCGCGTTCCGCCACTTTCGCTGGAGCTCCTCGACGGGGACGAATCGGCGGCGACTGCTGATCGGCCGGACTTCGGCGATCTCGGTGCCGTTGCGAGTGATGTGGTAGATCTCGCCGGCTTCGACATCGTCGAGCACGGCCTTGGACCGCGCTGCGAGTTCGCGCTGCGTGATGGTCTTCATGAGGCCAGTGTGTCGCGCCGTAATGCACCATGTCGCACTCACGGGGGCGGCCGGTTCGGCTATCCCGCCGGGCGGTCCGTGGTGGGGCGGCGGCGGAGGGCGGGGGTGGTGACGGACGGGGGCTGCCAGACGCCGTCGGGGTGGTAGACGTTGGTGCCGGGCGGGACGATGGCGTCGATGCGGTCCAGGGTGGCGTCGTCGAGGACCAGGTCGGCGCCCTTGAGGGCCGCCTCCAACTGGTCGTGGGTGCGCGGGCCGAGGATCACCGAGGTGACGGCGGGGTGCGCCAGCGGGAAGGCCACGGCCAGTTCGGGCAGGGTGCGGCCGAGGTCCCCGGCGAGGGCGGTGAAGGCCTCGACGGCCTCCAGCTTGGCCGCGGTGGTGGGGAGCGCCGGGTCGAAGCGGCCCGGGTTGATGGTCGGGCGGCCGGTGGTCAGGTCGGCCGGGCGGTCCTTGCGGTAGCGGCCGGTGAGGAAGCCGGAGGCGAGCGGGCCCCAGGTCAGTGCGCCCATGCCGAGCCGCTGGACGACGGGCAGCACGTCGCGCTCCACGCCGCGGGCGAGCAGCGAGTACGGCGGCTGCTCGGTGCGGAAGCGCGGCAGGCCGCGGCGCTCGGCGACGTGGTGCGCGTCGACGATCTGTTCGGCGGGGAAGGTGGAGCAGCCGAAGGCGCGGATCTTGCCGGCCCGGACGAGGTCGCCGAGGACGGACAGGGTCTCCTCGACGTCGGTGGTGTGGTCCGGCCGGTGGATCTGGTAGAGGTCGATCCGGTCGGTGCGCAGCCGGCGCAGGCTGTCCTCGACCGCCCGGAGGATCCAGCGCCGGGAGTTGCCGCTGCGGTTGCGGCCCTCGCCCATCGGGAAGTGCCCCTTGGTGGCGAGCACGATCTCGTCGCGGTCGCCGCGGGCGGCCAGCGTCCTGCCGACGATCTCCTCGGACTCGCCCGCCGAGTACATGTCGGCGGTGTCCACGAAGTTGATGCCGTGGTCGAGCGCGGTGTTGATGATCCGGGCGCAGTCGTCGTGGTCGGGGTTGCCGACGGAGCCGAGCATCATCGTGCCGAGGCAGTAGGTGCTCACTTCGATGCCGGTGCCGCCGAGAACGCGGTATCGCATGGTGCTGCTCCCCCTGGTGGTGGGCCGGTGGTGCGTCAGAGGCTAGGAGTTGGAGTGCACTCCATGGCAAGGGCCGGTCCGGATCCCCGTCCGCCGGGTGAGTTCGGGCCCGTGGCGCGGAGCGGACGGGCGGGGACCGGTCGGGGTGCGTTGTTTGCGAAAACGGCAACAAAGCTTGCCGATACGGCCGGTCCGGTCGCAGCCTGGCGGTGGAGGTGAGCGCCATGGGCGACACGATGAGGACGGCAGGGCCGACGGCCCCCCGGGACGACTACGACGCGGTGGTGGTCGGCGCGGGCGCGGCCGGGCTGAGCGCCGCGCTGGTGCTGGGCCGGGCCCGGCGCCGGGTGGCGGTGGTGGACGCGGGACAGCCGCGCAACGCCCCCTCCGCCCACATGCACGGGTACCTGAGCCGGGACGGCATGCCCCCGGCGGCGCTGCTGGAGGTCGGCCGGGCGGAGGTCGCCGGCTACGGGGTCGACCTGATCGACGCCCGGGTCGACCACGTCGAGGCCGTCGCGGATGCCGAAGCCGCGGGGACGGGCTTCGCCGTCCACCTGGCGGGCGGCCCCGTGCTGCACGCGCGCCGGGTGGTCGTCGCCACGGGCCTGCGCGACGGGCTCCCGGAGCTCCCGGGCCTGCTCGAACGCTGGGGCCGGGACGTGCTGCACTGCCCGTACTGCCACGGCTACGAGGTCCGCGACCGCCCGCTCGGCGTGCTCGGCACCGGCCCGGGCGCGGTCGACCAGGCGCTGCTGCTCCGGCAGTGGTCCGCGGACGTCGTCCTGATCACGCACACCCTCACGCCGACCGGGGCCGAGCGGGAGCGGCTCGCCGCCCGCGGCGTGCGGGTCGTCGAAGGCCGGATCACCCGGCTGGTGACGGACGCCGACCGGCTGCGCGGCGTGGAACTCGCGGACGGCCGGGTGGTGCCGCGCGAGGCCGTGTTCGTCTTCCCGCAGCCGGTGCCCCGGGACGCGCTGCTGTTCGGCCTGGAATGCGTCCGGGACGAGAACGGCTGGGTCACCACCGACCGGGCCGGCCGCACCAGCGTCCCCGGCGTCTGGGCGGTCGGCAACGTCGCCGACCCGCGGGCGCAGGTCGTCGTCGCCGCCGGGGCGGGCGCGGCGGCGGCGTTCGACCTCGACCACGACCTCGTCGCGGAGGAGGTCGGACGGGCGGTCGCCGAACACCGCGCGTCCGGCGCCGCCGTCCCCGCCTGAGCGGGGGAAGCTCCCCCCGGCGCCCGCGCCCGGCGTCACCCATTCGCCGACGTCGCCCATTCGACCGGCGTCACCCGTCCGACCTTCCGTCACCCACGATCGGAGAACCCACGATGTCCGAACACCAGCACCGGCACGGCCAGGGCCACCAGCACGGGCACCACCACGGCGACGTCCCCGCCGCCGACTTCGACTGGGACGCCCTCGCCGCCCACCTGGAGCGGGAGGCCGAACTGCGGGCCCCCGCCATCACCGGGGCCGCGCAGTGGCTGCGGTCCCTGCGCGGCGAGACCGACGGGGTGCGGCGGGTCCTCGACGTCGGCAGCGGGCCCGGGGTGATCGCCGGACTGCTCGCGGACGCCTTCCCCGAGGCCGAGACGGTTGCCGTCGACCAGTCGGCCGCCCTGCTGGAGCGCGCCCGGGCCCGCTCCGGCGGCCGTCTGAGCACCCAGCAGGCCGACCTGCCCGCCGAGTTCGGCAAGCTCGGCGAGGCCGACCTGATCTGGTCCGGCAACGCGATCCACCACCTCGGCGACCAGCAGGCCGCCCTGACCTCCCTCGCCGCGACGCTCCGGCCCGGCGGCCTGCTGGCCGTCGCCGAACGCGGCCTGCCGATGCGCTACCTGCCGCGCGACTTCGGCCTCGGCCGGCCCGGCTTCCAGGCCCGGCTCGACGCCGTGCACGAGGACGGCTTCAGCACCATGCGCGCCGAACTGCCCGGTGCCATCGAGGAGGTGGAGGACTGGCCGGCCATGCTCACCCGCGCAGGCCTGACCCCCAGCGGCACCCGCACCTTCCTGATCGACCACCCGGCCCCGCTCGCCCGCCCCGCCCGCGAGCACCTCCACACCCAGCTCGCCCGCCTGCGCGACCAGCTCGCCGACAACCTCGCCCCCGAGGACCGCACCACCCTCGACGCCCTCCTCGCCGAGGACACCCCCACCGGCATCCTGAACCGCTCGGACGCCTTCTTCCTCTCGGCCATGACCGTCCACACCGCCCGCAAGGCCGCCTGACGGCCGTGCGGCCGAGCCGGTCGCAGCCGGGCGGGGAGTCTCCGCCCGGCTGCGGCAGAGGCCCACAGGCAGAGGCCCACAGGCAGGAGCCCACAGGCAGAGGCCTACAGGGTGTGGCCGAGAGCGGTGATGAGGGCGGCGATGCGGGCCTCGTCGCGGCGGTAGTGGGTCCACTTGCCGATGCGGGTGGCGCGGACGAGGCCGGCGCGCTGGAGCTCGGCGAGGTAGGCGGAGACGGTGGACTGGGCGAGACCGGCCTTGGCCTGGATGTGGCTGACGCAGACGCCGACCTCGCGCGGGTCGGCGACCGCTTCCTCCAGGGGGAAGTGGCGTTCGGGTTCGCGCAACCATGCCAGCAGTTGCAGGCGCGTCGGGTTGGCGATCGCCCGCAGGGCGGTGACCAGGTCAACATCCATGGCTGGAAGCGTACCGGCGTGTGACGGCAGGGCATCGGCGAACCGACGCCGGTCGGTGGGGCAGTGCGGTGCCGCCGGGTGGGGTGCCGATGCCCTGGGCGAAGCATCGGTGATGATGCGTCAGATTCCCTACGGTGTCAGGCGGGTGGCGGACAGCCCGGGCCCCGGGCCGTCCGCCGGGGCTCAGCCCTCCTGGCCGCCGAAGCGGGTGGTCCAGCCGGCCAGGTCCTCGTCGGTGATCTTGGCGAACAGCACCGGCGGCACGGTGAACGCCGTCCCGGCCGGCACCAGGTCCAGTGCCCGCGCCTGCTCCGGGCCGACCCAGGACAGGCCGGCCGCCGGAGCGTCCGCGGGCAGGGCGAAGGCGCCGCGCATCGCCGCCGCCGCGGTCGGGATGAACGGCTCGGAGACCACCGCGTACAGCTGGATCAGGTTCATCGCGGTGCGCAGGGTCAGCGCCGCCGCGTCCGGGTCGGTCTTCACCTGGAGCCAGGGCGCCTTCTCGTCCAGGTACGCGTTGCCCGCGCTCCACAGCGCGCGCAGACCCTGCGCGGCCTTGCGGAAGTTGAGCGCGTCCAACTGGGCCTCGTACTCGGCCAGCAGGGCGGCGATCTGCTCGCCGAGGCGCTGTTCGGCCTCGCCGGGCGCGTGGCCGGCCGGGACGGCGTCGCCGAAGCGCTTGCGGCTGAAGGTGAGCACCCGGTTGACGAAGTTGCCGAGGGTGTCGGCGAGGTCCTTGTTGACGACGGAGGCGAAGAGGTCCCACGTGAAGCTGGAGTCGTCCGACTCGGGGGCGTGCGCCATCAGGAAGTAGCGCCAGTAGTCGGCCGGCAGCAGTTCCAGGGCGACGTCGGTGAAGATGCCGCGCTTCTGGCTGGTGGAGAACTTCCCGCCGTAGTACGTCAGCCAGTTGAAGGCCTTGACGTAGTCGACCTTCTTCCACGGCTGGCGCGAGCCGAGGATCGTGGCCGGGAACATCACGGTGTGGAACGGGACGTTGTCCTTGGCCATGAACTCGGTGTACCGGACGCTGTGGTCGGCCTCGTACCACCAGGACTTCCAGTCCCGGGCCTGCCCGGCCGGGGCCGCGTCCGCCCACTCCTTGGTGGCGCCGATGTACTCGATCGGGGCGTCGAACCAGACGTAGAACACCTTGCCCTCGGCCGCCAGCTCCGGCCAGACGTCGGCCGGCACCGGGACGCCCCACTCCAGGTCGCGGGTGATCGCGCGGTCCTGGAGGCCCTCGGTGAGCCACTTGCGGGCGATCGAGGAGGCCAGCACCGGCCAGTCGTCGCCGTGGGCGGCGATCCACTGCTCGACCTCGTCGGTCAGCTCCGACTGGAGCAGGAACAGGTGCCTGGTCTCCCGGACCTCCAGGTCGGAGCTGCCGCTGATCGCCGAACGCGGCTCCAGCAGGTCGGTCGGGTCCAGCACCCGGGTGCAGTTCTCGCACTGGTCGCCGCGCGCCTTGTCGTAGCCGCAGTGCGGGCAGGTGCCGACGATGTAGCGGTCCGGCAGGAAGCGGCCGTCGGCGTTGGAGTACACCTGCCGGATCGCGCGCTCCTCGATGAAGCCGTTGCGCTGGAGTTCGCGGGCGATCTCCTGGGTGATCTCGCGGTTCTGCGGGGAGGAGCTGCGGCCGAAGTGGTCGAAGGACAGCCCGAAGCCGTCGTACACCGCCTTCTGCGCGTCGTGCGCCTGGGCGCAGAACTCGGCGACGGGCAGCCCGGCCTCCTGCGCGGCCAGTTCGGCGGGCGTGCCGTGCTCGTCGGTCGCGCAGATGTAGAGCACCTCGTGGCCGCGCTGGCGCAGGTAGCGGGAGTAGACGTCCGCCGGGAGCATCGACCCGACCATGTTGCCCAGGTGCTTGATCCCGTTGATGTACGGAAGGGCGCTGGTGATCAGGTGCCGAGCCATCCTCGGATGCTCCGATTTCTCCCGCACGCGCACCCCACCCGGAGTGCTGTGCCAGGCGCAGGGGTCCACTGTGGGCTGCCAAGCCTACCGCCGCCGGGCCGGGAGGACGGTGCGGCTCAGGGAGGGGGCAGGCTCAGGGGCGGTGCTGCTCAGGGGCGGTGCTGCTCGTGCTCGGGGGCGGGGGCGGGCGTGGCTCAGGGCCCGACGGAGTCGCTGTACCGGTCGAACTCCCCGGCCTTCACCCCGCGGACGAACGCGGCCCACTTGCGCGGCGTGGTCCGGACGACGATCTCGGGGCGGTCCGACTCGCGGATCTCCACCAGACCGTCGGCGGCTCTGATCTCGACGCACTCGTTGCTCTCGCCGCTGGACGAGGACTTCCGCCACTCAGTCATGAGAAGTCTTTCAGTAAGGCCCGGATGAAGTCCCGGGACTCGGCCGGCCCGAGGGCGACCGCGGCGGTCTCCTCCTTGATCTGTCGGTACGTCTGCAGTTCGGTGTCGGTGTGCACGAACTTCGGCCCGTTCGAGAGGTCGATCTGTACGGTGTCGAGCTCGGGAACGGGCCCGCGGGCGAGGTAGAGGCTCTCTCCGGACCCGGGAAAGGTGTCGACGCTGAACGGGATGGTCCGGATCTCCACCCCGGGCCGCTCGGAATGCTCCAGTACGCCGAGCAGTTGGTCGCGCAGCACCACCGCCCCGCCGAACTGCATGCGCAGCGCGGATTCGTGGATGTACGCGGCGTACGGCTTCGGGCGTTCGGTGAACAGCCGCTGGCGCTGGATCCGGAACGCCGTGCGGGCGTCGGCGTCCGGCTGGGGCATGGGCGGCCGGACCCGTGCGAACACCGCGGAGGCGTACGCAGAGGTCTGCAGCAGTCCGGGGATGAAGGTGGTGTGCAGGATGGCCAGCGACTCGGCGTGGTGCTCCATCTCCGCGATGTCGATGAGCCCGCCGGGCAGCCGGCCGCGGTAGCCGTCCCACCAGTACTTGCGCCGGTCCTGCGTCATCGCGAGCAGCGCGTCGAGGTAGGGGCCGTCGGCGCAGTGGCAGGTGCGGGCCCAGAGCCGGAGCCGGTCGGCGCTGATGCCGGACTTCCCGTTCTCCATCTGCGAGATCTTGGGCAGGTCGGTGCCCAGGGTGGCGGCCAGGCTCTTGGGCGTCACGCCCACGCGTTCGCGCATCTTGCGCAGCTCGATGCCAAGGCGCTGCTGACGCACGGTCGGCGACAAGCGGGGTGGCATGACTCTCTTCTCCGGATCGCGGCTCGGGTCGATGCTTCCGGTGAAGTGTGCCGTGCTTACCCGGCCCTAGCTACTGAAATGGGGGATACCCCACGATGGAGTGAACGTTCTCCCGCTCGGTAGCAAGTCTTGCACCTCGACCCTATGGTCGTTCCCGCGTCAGTCACTGACTTGTTGTGGCCTAAACAGCCGCCAATCAGCCGTAAATACACACCAGATGCATGGTCGGCACGCTCGACATCACCGACCGGAGACTGTCATGCCGCTTCCGCTGCTTCTCACCCCCGCCCACCGCATTCCCGCCACCCGGTGAACGGCCTGCTCGTCGCCGGTTTGTCCGCCCTCCTGCTCGCCGTCCTATTCGTCGGCTGGCTGGTCTGGCTGGTCAACGCCCAACCCCGCGAACCGCGTTCCGTAAAACGCGAGTTCGTCGTCCGCCATTCCTCCGCCGCCGTCGAGAAGAAATAGCGCGCGGCAGCGGTGGCCCCCCGCCGGGAGGGGGGCCACCGGAGGGTGCGGTCAGCCGTCGCCGAAGTGGTCGAATTCGCCGCGCTTCACGCCCTCGATCCAGAGCGCGAACTTCTGCGGGGTGGTGACGATGATCGCGTCGGGGCTCTCGGATTCGCGGACCTCGATCAGCCCCCGTTCGTTGACGGACACCTCCACGGAGTCGCCGCCGTCCCGGGTGCTGCTGGTGGACTTCTGCCACTGCTGGGTCATCGGTTCCCTACTCCCATCGCGGTTCCTGCCTGGCACCCTGGACAACTCCCGGGCGGCCGTTCAGGAACGGGGGCGCACGGAGGGTCGGGGACCGCGCGAAAGGCGCTCGACGAGGCGGATCCGGGCGGCGGGCCACTCGTCGGCGAGCATCGAGAAGTAGGCGGTGTCGCGCCACACGCCGTTGGCGCGCCGCTTCTCGCGGCGGTGGACGCCCTCGTACTGGGCGCCGAGGCGCAGGATCGCGTTGCGGGAGCGCTCGTTGAGCGCGTCCGTCTTCCAGTAGACCCGGCCCATGCCCAGGTCGTCGAAGGCGTGCGAGAGCAGCAGCAGCTTGGCCTCGGTGTTGACGGGCGTGCGCCAGACCGAGCGGGCGTACCAGGTGCCGCCGATCTCGACGACCTCGTCGACGGGCCTGAAGTCGTAGTAGCCGGTGACGCCGACGGCCCGGCCGCTGGGGAGGTCGATCACGGCGAACTTCACCGCCGACCCGGCCGCCACCTCGGCGAGCCGGGCGTCGAGCATCGCGCCGAGGTCCTCCTCGGTCGCGGGCGGGAGGGAGGGGACCCAGCGCCAGACCTCCGGGTCGGGGCCGACGCCGGCCCACAGGTCGGGCAGGTGGTGACGGCCGAGGGGCTCCAGGCGGACGTGGCGGCCGGTGAGGGTCACGGGCGTGGGCGGCTGTGCGGTCATGCCGGAAAGGTAGCGCCATGCTGCACTAGATGCAATGGATATCTGCACTAGTGCAAAATCGGCGGAGCGGGCAAAGCGAAGGGCCCTGCGGGACGTCCCGCAGGGCCCTCGACCGGATCAGGCTCAGATGAACGAGTTGATCTGGATCGTCTCGTCGCGGCCCGGGCCGACGCCGATGGCGGAGATCGGCGCGCCGGACATCTCCTCCAGCGCCTTCACGTACGCCTGCGCGTTCTTCGGCAGCTCGGCGAAGGTCTTGGCCTTGCTGATGTCCTCGGTCCAGCCCGGCAGCGTCTCGTAGATCGGCTTGGCGTGGTGGAAGTCGGACTGGTTGTACGGGAGTTCCTCGACCCGCTTGCCGTCGATCTCGTACGCGACGCAGACCGGGATCTGCTCCCAGCCGGTGAGCACGTCGAGCTTGGTGAGGAAGAAGTCGGTGAGGCCGTTGACCCGGGTCGCGTAGCGCGCGATGACCGCGTCGAACCAGCCGCAGCGACGGTCACGGCCGGTGGTGACACCGCGCTCGCCGCCGATGCGGCGCAGCGCCTCGCCGTCCTCGTCCAGCAGCTCGGTCGGGAACGGGCCGGAGCCGACGCGGGTGGTGTAGGCCTTGAGGATGCCGATGACCCGGTCGATCTTGGTCGGGCCGATGCCGGCGCCGGTGCAGGCGCCGCCCGAGGTCGGGTTCGACGAGGTCACGAAGGGGTACGTGCCGTGGTCGACGTCGAGCAGGGTGCCCTGGCCGCCCTCCAGCAGGACGACCTTGTTCGCCTTGAGCGCCTGGTCCAGGACGAGGGTGGTGTCGGCGAGGAAGGGCTTGATCTTGTCCGCGTAGCCGAGGTACTCCTCGAGGACCAGCTCGGCCGGGATGGCGCGGCGGTTGTAGAGCTTGACCAGGATCTGGTTCTTGTCGTGCAGCGCCGCCTCGATCTTCTGGCGCAGGATCGACTCGTCGAACAGGTCCTGGACCCGGATGCCGACGCGGTTGATCTTGTCCGCGTAGGTCGGGCCGATGCCGCGGCCGGTGGTGCCGATCCGGCGCTTGCCGAGGAAGCGCTCGGTGACCTTGTCCAGGGTGCGGTGGTACGGCGTGATCAGGTGGGCGTTGCCCGAGATCAGCAGCTTGGAGGTGTCGATGCCACGGTCGTTGAGGCCGCTCAGCTCGGAGAGCAGCACGCCCGGGTCGATGACGACGCCGTTGCCGATGACCGGCGTCACGTTAGGGCTGAGGATGCCGGAGGGGAGCAGGTGCAGGGCGTACTTCTGGTCGCCGATGACCACCGTGTGACCGGCGTTGTTGCCGCCCTGGTAGCGGACGACGTAGTCGACGGAGCCGCCGAGGAGGTCGGTGGCCTTCCCCTTGCCCTCGTCCCCCCACTGAGCGCCAACGAGCACGAGTGCCGGCACAGGCGTACACCCCTTCCGGTTGGGGCATCCTGCGTAGGCCGCAGTCTGCCCCGAGATAGACGAAGCCCCTGGCGCAGTAGCGCAAGGGGCTCTTGCACCGAGAGATTACCTGAGGAAGGACCGGTCGTGTCGTCCCTGTCCACGCCCGCAACCGGCGGCCCCGAGCCGCTCCTGCTGCTCCTCGACCCGGCGGCCCGGCAGACCGACGGCGAGTCGGTGCGGATCGCGAAGGACGTGCTCTGCGGAGGCGCGGACGTCAAGGTGGTCTATCCGGAGAGCCCGTCCGAACTCGACCGGGTGCTTTCGCACCGGGGTCGTCGGCGCCCGGTCGTGATCGGTTCCGACCTGGCCTTGCAGCGGGTGCTCCAAGCCCTGTACCGCCAGCGTGAGCTGGGCGCCGATCCGGTGGGCATGGTTCCGGTCGGCCGGTCGGAGGAGCTGGCCGCGGCCCGCGCGCTCGGGGTGCCGGGGGAGCCGGTCCGGGCCGCGCGGGCGGTGCTGTCGGGTGCGGCGCGCAAGCTCGACCTGCTGGTCGACGACGGCGGCGGGGTGGCGCTGGGAGGGGTGCGGATCACCGGTGCCGGGACGCGGCGTCCGGCGGGCCGTACGGGTGGTTGGCGTTCGCTATGGGCGAAACTGGCTGCGGCCGAGCAGGCGAACGCACTCGCGGCGGACGGCCGGTCCTCCGCCGAGCACAATCCCCGGGTCCGGGTCGAGGCCGACGGCCGGCTGCTCGCGGACGTGCACCGGCCGGTGCGGCTGGTCCAGCTGACCCTGCCGGGCGCCGAGGCGGACGCCGCCGGCGTGCTGGAGGTGGTGATCCGCGCACCCGGCGCCCTGGTGCGGGCCCGGGCGGAGAGCGTCTCGGTGGTCGGGCGCGGCTTCGGCTACGAGGCGGACGGCCACCCCGTCGGTCCGGTCCGCGCCCGCACCTGGACGGTCCACCCGGGCGCCTGGGGCCTGTTGCTGCCCGCCGCGTGACGCCGGGGTGAACCCCGGGTGAGCAGGCTCACTTTCGCCGCCGCCCCGACGCCAGGCCCTCCGCACACGGAACGCCCCAACAGGCGCGAACCACAAGGCCAACCGCCTCCGGCCGGAATTCCCCCCACCCGAAATCCCCACCTGGTAAGGGGTTTTGTCTACGCGCGTTACCGGCCGATCGTCAGACAATCCCGGCCGCCCGGGTTCCGGAAGCCCGTGCCCGCTGCCCTAGACTCGAAGACGTGCCACGTGGTGACGGAAGACTCAACCACGATCTTCTTCCCGGTGAGAAAGGCCCCCAGGACGCTTGCGGCGTCTTCGGTGTCTGGGCTCCCGGCGAGGAGGTCGCCAAGCTCACGTTCTTCGGCCTTTACGCCCTGCAGCACCGCGGTCAGGAATCCGCGGGCATCGCAGTGAGCAACGGCTCCCAGATTCTCGTCTTCAAGGACATGGGGCTTGTCTCCCAGGTCTTCGACGAGGCCTCCCTGGGGTCGTTGCACGGGCATATCGCCGTCGGACACGCCCGCTACTCGACCACCGGGTCCTCGGTCTGGGAGAACGCCCAGCCGACCTTCCGCGCGACCGTGCACGGTTCGCTGGCCCTCGGGCACAACGGAAACCTGGTGAACACCGCCGAACTGGCGGCGATGGTCGCCGAACTGCCCGGTGAGGAGCACGTCTCCCGCTCCGGGCGGAGCGCCGCGACCAACGACACCGACCTGGTGACCGCGCTGCTCGCCGGCCACCCGGACCTCTCCATCGAGGAGACGGCCAAGGTCGTGCTGCCCAAGGTCAAGGGCGCGTTCTCGCTCGTCTTCATGGACGAGCACACCCTCTACGCCGCCCGCGACCCGCAGGGCATCCGCCCGCTGGTGCTCGGCCGGCTGGAGCGCGGCTGGGTGGTCGCCTCCGAGACGGCGGCGCTGGACATCTGCGGCGCCTCGTTCATCCGCGAGGTCGAGCCCGGCGAGCTGATCGCCGTCGACGAGAACGGCATGCGCAGCTCCCGCTTCGCCGAGGCGAAGCCCAAGGGCTGCGTGTTCGAGTACGTCTACCTGGCCCGCCCCGACACCAGCATCGCCGGACGCAACGTGCACCTCTCCCGCGTGGAGATGGGCCGCCGCCTGGCGAAGGAGGCGCCCGTCGAGGCCGACCTGGTGATAGCGACGCCGGAGTCCGGCACCCCCGCCGCGATCGGCTACGCCGAGGCCAGCGGCATCCCGTACGGCTCCGGCCTGGTGAAGAACGCCTACGTGGGCCGCACCTTCATCCAGCCCAGCCAGACCATCCGTCAGCTCGGCATCCGGCTCAAGCTCAACCCGCTGCGCGAGGTCATCGCGGGCAAGCGCCTGGTGGTCGTCGACGACTCGATCGTCCGCGGCAACACCCAGCGCGCGCTGGTGCGGATGCTGCGCGAGGCCGGCGCCGCCGAGGTGCACATCCGGATCTCCTCGCCGCCGGTGAAGTGGCCGTGCTTCTTCGGCATCGACTTCGCCACCCGTGCGGAGCTGATCGCCAACGGGATGACCGTCGAGGAGATCGGCCGCACGCTCGGTGCGGACTCGCTCTCCTACATCTCGATCGACGGCATGATCGAGGCCACCAAGCAGCCCAAGGACAGGCTCTGCCGGGCCTGCTTCGACGGCGAGTACCCGATGGAGCTGCCGGACCCGGCACTGCTCGGCAAGCTCCTGCTGGAGGCCGAGATCAAGGGCAGCCAGCAGCCGCCGGCCGTGCGCGGCAAGCCGACCAGCGGCAGCGACCTGGACGGCGTCCAGTCGCTGCTCGGCGGGGCGGGCGCGGCCGACGCGCTGCGCCGCCCGTAACGAATCCACGGTGGGGTCCCGCGAAACGGGGCCCCACCGCTGTTCCATCCCCCACCAGACCCGAGAGGGCCGCACCGTAGTGACCAGCAACCAGAACGGCGCCACCTACGCCGCAGCCGGCGTCGACATCGAGGCGGGCGACCGCGCCGTCGAGCTCATGAAGCAGTGGGTGAAGAAGGCGAACCGCCCCGAGGTGGTCGGCGGTCTCGGCGGCTTCGCCGGCCTCTTCGACGCGTCCGCCTTCAAGCGCTACGAGCGGCCGCTGCTGGCTTCGGCCACCGACGGCGTGGGGACCAAGGTGGCCATCGCGGCCGCCATGGACAAGCACGACACCATCGGCCACGACCTGGTCGGCATGGTCGTCGACGACCTGGTCGTGTGCGGCGCCGAGCCGCTGTTCATGACCGACTACATCTGCGTCGGCAAGGTCGTGCCGGAGCGGGTCGCCGCGATCGTCAAGGGCATCGCCGAGGGCTGCGCGCTGGCCGGCTGCGCCCTCGTCGGCGGCGAGACCGCCGAGCACCCGGGCCTGCTCGGCCCGGACGAGTACGACGTCGCGGGCGCCGGCACCGGTGTGGTCGAGGCCGACGCGCTGCTCGGCGCCGAGCGCGTGCGGGCCGGCGACGTGGTGATCGCGATGGCGGCCTCGGGCCTGCACTCCAACGGCTACTCGCTGGTGCGCCACGTGCTGCTGAACGAGGCCGGCTGGAAGCTGGACCGCAAGGTCGAGGAGTTCGGCCGCACGCTCGGCGAGGAGCTGCTGGAGCCGACCCGGATCTACTCGCTGGACTGCCTGGCGCTCACCCGCGCCACCGAGATCCACGCCTTCTCGCACGTCACCGGCGGCGGCCTGGCGGCCAACCTGGCCCGGGTCGTCCCGGAGGGCCTGCACGCCCGCCTGGACCGCGGCACCTGGACCCCGCTGCCGGTCTTCCAGACCGTCGCCCAGGTCGGCAAGGTGGCCACCCTGGAGATCGAGAAGACGCTCAACATGGGCGTCGGCATGGTCGCGGTCGTCCCGCCGTCCTCGGTGGAGGCCGTGCTGGCGATCCTGGAGGACCGCGGCGTCGAGGCCTGGCTGCTCGGCGACATCGTCGAGCGCACCGGCGAGCACGAGGCCGGCGCGGCGCTCTACAACGCCTACGAGGGCTTCACCGCGGGCTGAGCCCGACTGGACGACGAGAGGGCCCCTCCGGCGCACCGGAGGGGCCCTTCCGCGTTCTGCCACCGGGGGCGGCGACCACCCGGTACGCCGTCCGGTACGCGGGAACGCCGAAGACCGGCCTGGCGCGCTGGGCGCCTGGGCCGGTCGGCGAAACTACTGGCTACGAGCGGCGAGAGGCCTGCGACGGCCCGGTGCCCGGCTCGGTGTCGTCCTCGTCGTCGAGGTCGGCATAGCGGGCGGCGTACTCGGCATACGGGTCGTCGTCCTCCTCCTCCTCGATCGGCTCCGGGTCGATCGGAGCGGTGGACGGCGATGCGCCCAGCTCGTTGGACAGACGGTTAGCGTCAAACCCGCCGCTGTTGTACTTCAGCTCGCGGGCGACCTTCGTCTGCTTGGCCTTGGCCCGGCCGCGCCCCATGGGTCGACCCCCTCAACGATGGGGCTCACGGCCCCGAGTCTGACACGTGTTCATGATCAGGACCGGCCTGCCCGAATGGGAGGACCGTCCCTTGGAGCATTAACGGTACCTGTTTCCGCCGCTGGACGGTACGTCGTCGGTGTGACGTGGCGCGCACCGACCGCACCCGAGACCAGGTCTTCCCAGGTCAGGGGAGGTTTTGCGGCGGTTTGCGCGCTGTCCGGAGGTGTCTCAGGTCCGTCGTTCCAGGACCGATTATCCCCCCAAGGGGGACCTTGGATCACCCGATCGGGCGCAGAAGTGAGAATCCGGTTCCACATCGTGATGCGCGGGGGACGGCTGGGCCCCTCCCGCCCGGGGGGCGGGTCACGGGGGTGCGGCCGCCCCCCGCGCGTCCGAGGTTCCGGGGGCGCCGGATCAGGCGCGGCGGGCGCCCGGCAGCAGGACCGTGCGCAGCGCGCTGATCTCGCGCATCCGCTTCTCGGCCAGGCGGTCGGCGGCGACCGCCGGCGGGACGCCGTCGGAGGCGGCCCGGGTGAAGATCTCCAGGGTGGTGTCGAAGATCCTGGTGGCCTTGTTCTTGGCCCGGTCGAAGTTGAAGCCCTCGATCTCGTCGGCGACCTGGATCACGCCGCCGGAGTTCACCAGGTAGTCCGGCGCGTAGAGGATGCCGCGGTCCGCGAGGTCCTTCTCGACGCCCGGGTGGGCCAGCTGGTTGTTGGCCGCGCCGCAGACGATCGTGGTGCCGGACTCGCCGAGCGCGGCCACCGTGTCGTCGGTCAGCGCGCCGCCCAGGGCGCAGGGGGCGTAGACGTCCAGCCGGGCCTGCAGCAGGGCGGCGGTGTCGGCGACGACCTCCACCTCCGGGTGGGCCGCGCGGACGCGGTTCAGGGCGGTCTCGGAGACGTCGGTGATGACGACGGTGGCGCCGTCCGCGACGAGGTGGCCGACCAGGTAGTGGCCGACCTTGCCGACGCCCGCGACGCCGACCCGCTTGCCGCGCAGGGTCGGCTGGCCCCAGCGGGCCTGGGCGGTGGCGCGCATGCCCTGGAAGACGCCGAAAGCGGTCAGGATGGACGAGTCGCCGGCGCCGCCGTGCTCGGGCGAGCGGCCCGTCACGAACTGCGTCTCGCGCGCGATGACGTCCATGTCCTGCACGTAGGTGCCCACGTCGCAGGCGGTGATGTAGCGGCCGCGCAGGGACTCCACGAAGCGGCCGTAGGCGCGGAGCATCGCCTCGTTCTTGTCCTTGTTGGGGTCGCCGATGATGACGGCCTTGCCGCCGCCGAGGTCGAGCCCGGCCAGCGCGTTCTTGTAGGACATGCCGCGGGACAGGTTGAGCGCGTCCTCCAGGGCCGCCTCCTCGGAGGCGTACGGGAAGAAGCGGGTGCCGCCGAGGGCCGGGCCCAGCGCGGTGGAGTGGATGGCGATGATCGCCTTGAGCCCGGAGCTGCGGTCGTGGCAGAGGACGACCTGCTCGTGGCCGTCGCCGGGGGCGCCGTCCTGCTCGGTGCGGAAGATCCTGCTGAGCACTCCGGGTGCGGGGTGCGTGGCGGATGTCTGTACGTCGGTCACTGTGGTGACTCCAGTATCGAAGGCCCGCCTGCTGTGGTGCGGGCGCCTAGGGCGAAGCGTAGTCGTGGGAGCGTCGCCGATCCGCCCTCTTGTCCGAGCTTGTCCCCGCGGTCCGAGGAATGAGACGCCGGGGGTGCGCGGTGCGGGCGCGAACGGGTTCGGGGGCGCGCCCTCCCGGGGCCGGTCGGCGCGTGCGACCATGCAGGACGTGACCGTCGTGCGCACCTCGGTACTGCCGCCCTACGCCGCCCACCTGCGGGTCTACGAGCCGTTGGCCGCCTACCCGGAGTCCGAGCGGGCGCGCTGGCAGGCCTACGCGGCGCAGCGCGGTCCGGACGCCGTCGAGGCGGCGCAGCCGGTGGCCGAGGCCGTCCTGGAGGAGCAGCGGGAGGCGCTGGCGGAGCTGGCCTCCCGGACGCCCAGGGCGCTGCCCGAGCGGGAGAGCGGGCGGGCCTACCTGCGGGTGGTGGACGGCGTGCTGTACGTCTGCCCGTGGGCGACCAGGCTGCGCAGCTGGCAGGCGCTGGAGGAGCTTCGGGCGGCCGCGCCGGTGGCGCTGCTGGACACCGCGGTGCCGCCGGTGGCCCGGGCGGCGGCGGAGGCGGACCGGGAGCGCTGGCGGGCCGGCCATCCGGACGCCCGGCCGTGGATCCTGACCAGCCGGTGGGAGGTGCCGGTGCGCTGGTTCCTGCCGTTCGGGGACGAGGACCGCTGCTTCGTGCCGGCGCAGGAGCGGGGCAAGCCGGGGCGGGCGGCGGCGCTGTTCTACCTGGTGCCGATGGCGCAGGCGCGCCGCCGGGTGGCCCGGGCCTTCCGGGCGCTGCGTGAAGAGGTGCCGGACGGGGAACTGGTCCGGGGGGCGGAGCAGATCGGGCGGTGGCTGGAGGAATTCCATCCGCGCTCGCTGGTGGAGCTGGACTACGGGGGGCTGGTGCATGTGCTGGGGCCGGAGAGGCTGTTGGCGGACCGTTCGGCGGGGGAGCTGGAGGAGGGGCTCCGCGCGCTGCGGGCGGGGGACACCGAGGAGGCGCTGCGCGCGTACGGGGAACTGACGGCGCGCTGGCGGAGGGTGCTGGCGCTGCGGTACGCGAACTGACGTCCGACCAGCCGTGTATGACTGTAAGAGTCCTATGGCCCGAGCTGGATGACCAAGGTCCTGGTTCGGGTCAATAGCTGTCGAACGTGACACTACTCACCGTTGACGCGAACTTACCCCTATGTGCAAAAATGGGACAACCAGCCCAACTTCACGCGGGCATGCCCACTTTTGGGTGGTTCTGGAGTCGATGCGTGCTTTGCGGGGAAACAGGGGGTCTGGTCCCCTCGTAACCAGGCGTCACGGTCGTGTGACTGCCCGTTATGGGGTGGTCCATCGCCATCCGTCGCTCTTGAACCCGTGAGGGGTCAATTTTGGCGGTTTGGTCGATAGGGCTGGACGGATGGTGTAGTTGTAGACACCAGGACAAGCCGTTCGTCCTATAACCGACTCGGCCCGTCTATGCCATTTCGGGCATCGCGGGCCAAGGTGCAGAATTTGAAGGATAGAACCGCCCTGGTTCGGTTCTCCCGAGGAGGCCGCTCATGACCGCTCGTACCCCTGATGCTGAGCCCCTGCTGACGCCGGCAGAGGTCGCCACCATGTTCCGCGTGGACCCGAAGACGGTCACTCGTTGGGCCAAGGCGGGCAAGCTGACGTCCATTCGCACGCTCGGCGGTCACCGCCGTTACCGCGAGGCGGAGGTGCGCGCTCTGCTGGCCGGGATTCCCGCTCAGCGCACTGAGGCCTGATAGGCCAAAGGCTCTTTAAAGGGGCCGCTTACCGGACTCCGCCGGGTCCGGTAAGCGGCCCCTTTGCCATGCCCGCCCACGGTGCCCGGGTACTCGGCACAACGTACGGAATGCTGAACTCCGGATAACGATTTGATGCGCATGATGCGGGGGGGATTTACAGTTAATGGCTGTACAATTTTACATATTAAATTAGTGAGGTCTTGATGGGGGTGGTACGGGGGTGCTCTCGGGAAAAGATAAGTGACGACCGTCACACCGTCTGTCACTTGTGGTCCGGACCTGGTCCGGGATAAACACCGGACGCCCAAAAGCGAGAGGCCCGGAACCTGACGGTTCCGGGCCTCTCGCACTGCGGCGATCCCGACGGGACTTGAACCCGCGACCTCCACCTTGACAGGGTGGCGAGCTAACCAACTGCTCCACGGGACCAGAGTTTTCTGATCTCGTTCACTCGCTTGCCGCGCTGCGAACAAGACAGACTGTAGCCCATGGTGGGCCCCCAGGTCGAACTGGCACCTGAGGGCCCCCGAGGAGGACGCCGCCCAGCTCAGAGCGTGGCCCTGGCGGCCTCCATCGCCTTGGTGATCCGCTTCTCCGACACCGGGCTCGGCGTGCCCAGCGACTGGGCGAAGAAGCTGACCCGCAACTCCTCGATCATCCAGCGGATCGCCAGCACCTCCGCGGACGGCTGCCGGCCGGCCGGCACCGCCGCCAGCAGCTCCCCGTACTCCCGCTGCACCTGCTGGACCTTCAGCAGCTGCTGGGCGTCCCGCTGCGGGTGGTTGGGCAGCGCCTCCAGCCGACGGTCCACCGCCAGCAGGTAGCGCTTGAGGTCCGGCAGCCGCTGCCAGCCGGTGGCCGTGACGAAGCCCGGGTGCACCAGGGAGGCCAGGTGCAGCCGGACGTCGTTCACCGCGTTCAGCAGCACCGGGCTGCTCACCGACTTCAGCCGGGTCGAGGCCTTGTGGAAGGCGATCAGTGCGGTGGCCGTCTTCAGCGTGGTGTCCGCGGACAGGTCGTACAGGTCCGCCCGCACCTTGTCGTGCAGCGTGCCGAAGGCCGCCTCGTCCCAGGCCGGTCCGCCGGCCAGGGTCATCAGCCGGTCCGTCGCACAGGCCACCACGTCCTCGAAGAGGGCGTTCACCGAACCGTGCGGGTTGTGCGAGAGCGCCAGCTTCGCCTGGTTGCCCAGCCGGCCCTGGATCGACTTGGCCGGGGAGGTGGTGGTCAGCATCAGCAGCCGGCGGGTGCCCTCCCACATCGACTGCGTCTGCGCCTGCGGGGTGTCGAACAGCTTCACGCCGACCGACGCCCCCTCGTCCACCAGGGCCGGGTAGGCGCGCAGCGAGTGGCCGCGCGAGCGCTGCTCGAAGGTGCGCTGGAGCACGGGCAGGCCGCCCGGCCAGGCGGTCAGCCCGCCCTGCTCGATGCCCTGGCCGGAGGCCGCCGAGGACAGCGTCTCCTTGAGCTTCGGCTTGAGCCGCAGCCGCAGCTCCTCCAGGTCCTTGGACTCGGCGAGCTTGCGGCGGCCGTCCACCACCCGGAAGGTCACCTTGAGGTGGTCCGGTACCCGCTCGTCGTCCCAGGCCTCCGGCGGCACGGTGATGGCCGTCAGGCGCTTGAGGGCGTGCTCCAGGGACGGCAGCAACGGCTCCTGGCGGTCCTTCACCGCGCGCAGCGCCGCCTTCGCGAAGTCCGGCGCCGGCACGAAGTTGCGCCGGATCGCCTTCGGCAGCGACTTGATGTACGCGGTGACCAGCTCCGTCCGCAGGCCCGGGATCTGCCAGTCGAAGCCCTCCGCGGTGACCTGGTTGAGCACCGGCAGCGGGATGTGGACGGTCACGCCGTCCGCGTCGCTGCCCGGCTCGAACTGGTAGGTCAGCTGGAAGCGCAGCTTGCCCTGCTGCCAGTGGTCCGGGTAGTCGGCCTCCGTGACGCCGTCCGCGGAGTCGTTGATCAGCATCGACTTCTCGAAGTTGAGCAGGTCCGGCTGCTCGTGCCGGGCCTTCTTCCACCAGGAGTCGAAGTGCCGGGTGGAGACCACGTCCTCCGGCAGCCGGGCGTCGTAGAACTCGAACAGGGTCTGATCGTCGACCATGATGTCCCGGCGCCGGGCCCGGTTCTCCAGCTCCTCGACCTCGCCGAGCAGCTTGCGGTTCTCGGCGAAGAACCGGTGGTGGGTCTCCCAGTCGCCCTCGACCAGCGCGTTGCGGATGAACAGCTCGCGGCACAGCTCCGGGTCGATCCGGCCGTAGTTGACCTTGCGCTGGGTGACGACCGGCATCCCGTAGAGCGTGACCCGCTCGTACGCCAGGACGGCTCCGGCCTTCTTCTCCCAGTGCGGCTCGCTGTACGTCCGTTTGATCAGGTGGCCGGCCAGCGGCTCCACCCACTCCGGCTCGATCTTGGCGTTGATCCGCGCCCACAGCCGGGACGTCTCCACCAGCTCGGCCGACATCACCCAGCGCGGCGGCTTCTTGAACAGGCCCGAGCCCGGGAACACCGCGAACCGGGCGCCGCGCGCGCCGCCGTACTCGCGCTTCTCCACGTCGAACAGGCCGATGTGGGAGAGCAGGCCGGCCAGCAGCGACTGGTGGATCCGGTCGGCGTCCGGCTCGGCGTCCTCGTGCGGCTCCTCGATGGTGACGCCCAACTGCTTCGCGACCGTGCGCAGCTGGGTGTAGATGTCCTGCCACTCCCGTATCCGCAGGTAGTTGAGGAACTCCGCCTTGCACATCCGGCGGAAGGCCGAGGAGGACAGCTCGCGCTGCTGCTCCCGGACGTAGCGCCACATCGCCAGGTAGGACAGGAAGTCGGAGGTCTCCGAGTTGAACCGGCGGTGCCGCTCGTCGGCGGCCTGGCGCTTCTCGGCGGGGCGCTCGCGCGGGTCCTGGATGGACAGCGCGGCGGCGATCACCATCACGTCGCGCACGCAGCCGTTCTTGTCGGCCTCCAGCACCATCCGGGCCATCCGCGGGTCCACCGGGAGCTGGGCCAGCTGGCGGCCGAGCGCGGTGAGGCGCTTGCGCGGGTCCTTCTCGTCCGGGTCCAGCGCGCCCAGCTCGTGCAGCAGGTGCACGCCGTCCTTGATGTTGCGGGAGTCCGGCGGGTCCAGGAACGGGAAGGCGGCGATGTCGCCGAGGCCCGCCGCCGTCATCTGCAGGATCACCGAGGCCAGGTTGGTGCGCAGGATCTCGGCGTCGGTGAACTCGGGGCGGGAGAGGAAGTCCTCCTCCGAGTACAGCCGGATGCAGATGCCGTCGGAGGTGCGGCCGCAGCGGCCCTTGCGCTGGTTGGCGCTGGCCTGGCTGATCGCCTCGATCGGCAGCCGCTGCACCTTGGTGCGGTGGCTGTAGCGGGAGATCCGGGCGGTGCCCGGGTCGATCACGTACTTGATGCCGGGGACGGTGAGGCTGGTCTCGGCGACGTTGGTGGCGAGGACGATCCGGCGGCTGCCGGAGCGCTGGAACACCCGGTGCTGCTCGGCCGAGCTCAGCCGGGCGTACAGCGGCAGGACCTCGGTGGACTTGAGCTTCAGCTTGTCCAGGGCGTCGGCGGTGTCGCGGATCTCGCGCTCGCCGGAGAGGAAGACCAGGATGTCGCCCGGGCCCTCGGCCTGGAGCTCCTGGGCCGCTTCGCAGATCGCCTGGATCTGGTCCCGGTCGCGGTCGGCGTCCGTCGCGTCGTCGTCCTCGTCCAGGTCGTCGACGATCGGGCGGTACCGGACCTCCACCGGGTAGGTGCGGCCGGAGACCTCGATGATCGGGGCGTCGTTGAAGTGCCGGGCGAAGCGCTGCGGGTCGATGGTCGCGGAGGTGATCACGACCTTGAGGTCCGGGCGGCGCGGGAGCAGCTGCTTGACGTAGCCGAGGATGAAGTCGATGTTGAGGCTGCGTTCGTGCGCCTCGTCGATGATCAGGGTGTCGTACTGGAGCAGTTCGCGGTCGGTCTGGATCTCCGCGAGCAGGATGCCGTCCGTCATCAGCTTGACCAGGGTGTCCTGGCCGACCTGGTCGGTGAACCGGACCTTCCAGCCGACCGCCTCGCCCAGCGGGCTGCGCAGCTCCTCCGCGACCCGCTCGGCGACCGTACGGGCGGCGATCCGGCGCGGCTGGGTGTGGCCGACCAGACCGCGCACGCCGCGGCCCAGCTCCAGACAGATCTTCGGGATCTGGGTGGTCTTGCCGGAGCCGGTCTCACCCGCGACGATCACCACCTGGTGGTCCCGGATGGCCGCCAGGATCTCGTCCTTCTTCTGGCTGACCGGCAGCTCGGCGGGATAGCTGATCGGCGGGACGGCACCGCGGCGCTGCTCGACCAGCAGCTCGGCGCGGTCGATGTCGGCGGCGATCTGGGCGGCGACCTTCTGCCGGGCCTCGGGCTTGCGGACCCGACGGGCCCCCTCCAATCGGCGCCCGATCCGCACCTGGTCGCGCAGGGTCAGCTCGGGCAGGCGGGCGGCCAGCTCACCGATACCGGGACCCTCGGCGGGTGCGGGGGCGGACTGGACTGCGGGAGAACTCACTGCGGGCATCCCTCTAGGTTCGCAAGGAGGCACGGCGCCGCGCACCTCGGTTTTCGAGCCTCTCCAGTGTCACAGCCACCGGCGGCCGAGCGCGAACGGCGGGTCCGGGCGCCGGTGCGTCGGGGCCGGGCGGCTCCGGGCCGGGCCAGGCAACGGTTCGCGGCGGTTTCGGGCTCTGGGGGGTGAGGAGGTGCTCATGGGAGCCCAGAAGACCGCGAGGGACGAGGAATTCCGCGCGTTCACCGGCAGCGCGTGGACGCGGCTGCTCAGGACGGCGTACCTGCTCGCGGGGGACCGGCACACCGCCGAGGACCTGGTCCAGCAGGCCCTGGAGCGGGCGTACGTCGCCTGGAGCCGGGTCCGGGCGGCCGACGACCCGCACGCCTACGTGCGCCGGATCCTGATCAACGAGCACGCCAGACGGTTCCGCCGCCGAGCGGCCGAGGAACTGGTCACCGCCGTCCCCGACCGGGCCGCACCCGAGGGCCCCGACGGCTACGCGCGGCTGGACGAACGGGCGGCGCTGCTCACGGCCCTCGGCACGCTGCCGCCCCGGCAGCGGCAGGCCGTCGTGCTGCGGTACTGGGAGGACCTCACCGAGACCCAGACCGCGGCGGCGATGGGCTGCTCGGTCGGGACGGTGAAGAGCCAGGCGGCCAGGGGCCTGGCCAAGCTGCGGGAGGCCTCCTCACTCAACGGGCTGGCGAGCATCGGAGGCGGAAGATGAGCAACGAGGACACCGGCGGCGGCGTGGGCGGTTCGGGCGGCATGGGTGGCGTGGGCGGTTCGGGCGGCGAGGACATGGCCGGGGCGGGGTCCGAGGCCTCGGCGGCGCGCGTCCTGGGCGAGCTGGCCGGAAGCGTCGAGATCGGGGCCGTCCCGTACGACCGGCTGGTCGCCGGGGGGCGGCGCCGGCTGCGGCGCCGGCGGCTGCTGACCAGCGGGGCGGTGGCGGCGCTGGTCGCGGCGGCCGTCGTCGGGGGGACGGCACTCGGCGGGCTCGGGCGGGGGCGGGGGCCGGGCGACGCGGCCGACGCGGGGGTGGTGGTGGCGGACGCCCGGACCGTCACCACCGCCGAGGCCGCCGCGGGCACCGCAGGCACCGCGGGCACCGCCGCGACACCGACCGCTCCCGAGCGGGATCCGTTCACCCCGGTCCGGGTCGTGGTCGGCCAGGGCACCACGAACGGCAGGCAGTGGCAGGCGTGGGCCGCGTTCTGGCCGGCGACCGCCACCAAGGAGGACGCCCTCCGGCAGGCCCGGCTGATCTGGGAGGACCGGCACGCGGCCATCCCGCAACTGCCGGAGACCACCCGGGCGGACATCGACCGGAGCTGGCGCCCGGACGTGGACCTGGTGAACCTCTACGCCACCGTGGACGGGCAGCGCCAGGTCGACGACGCGATGCACGACACCCCCGCCCCGGGGGCGCCGGACGGGGCGATCACCGACCGGGCCACCTCCGGAGGGGGGACGATGCTCGGGCTCAAGGGCGGCGAGCTGGGCGCCTCACCGGTGGTGATCGCCGGGGTCCGGCCCCAGGTCGCGAAGGTTGTGGTCACCTGGGACACCGGCGGCGTCAGCGAGTCGGTGCCGGTCGCCCTCGGGGACTCCCCGACGCACTGGTACGCGATCGCCAAGAAGCCGGGCGCCCAGGCCCGCACCTTCACGTACTACGCGGCGGACGGCTCGGTGCTGGGCACCGACGTCAGCTGGTTCCGCTCCTACTGAACCCGCCCGGCGCTGCGCCGGCCCCGGCGCCGCCCGTGCGACCGGCCCACCTCCCCCTCGGGCCGGCCCGCCCGAGGGGGAGCCGCCCGGGATCAGTAGGGCAGCAGGTCGCCGGTGACCAGCTCGAACCCGAAGGGCTCCGGAACGGCGGAAGCCCCGCAGCGATCACGCTGCGGGGCTTCCGATCTGTGGCCAGGGCCGGGGTCGAACCGGCGACCTTCCGCTTTTCAGGCGGACGCTCGTACCAACTGAGCTACCTGGCCGTACTGCACCGTCTCTTGCGAGACGAGCGATCCCGACGGGACTTGAACCCGCGACCTCCACCTTGACAGGGTGGCGAGCTAACCAACTGCTCCACGGGACCTTGTAGTGGTTTCCCACCAAGGTCTTGCGGCACTGCTTTTTACTACGGTACTGCGTGCCCCCAACGGGATTCGAACCCGTGCTACCGCCTTGAAAGGGCGGCGTCCTGGGCCACTAGACGATGAGGGCTTGCGGCCTGTCCCGCTGTTTCCAGCGTTCGGGGACGTCGAGAAGCATATGGGATGTAGGGCGGATCGCCAAAACGGGTTTCGGCCGGGTGGGTGGGGGCCGCCCGGGGGCCGCTTGGAGCGGGGGGTCAGGACCAGCCGAGCTCGTCGAGTTCGTGGTCGTCGAAGCCGAAGTGGTGGGCGACCTCGTGGATGACCGTGGTGCGGACTTCGGCGACGACCTGGTCGTGGGTCTCGCAGTGCCGGAGGGTGGGGCCGCGGTAGATGAGGATCCGGTCGGGCAGGACGCCCGCGTACCACTCGCCGCGCTCGGTGAGCGGGGTGCCCTCGTAGAGGCCGAGGAGTTCCGGGTCGGCGGGGTCGGGCTCGTCCTCGACGAAGACGGCGACGTTGTCCATCATGGCCGCGAGCTGCGGGGGAATCTGGTCGAGGGCGTCGCTGACCAGCGTCTCGAACTCTTCCCGGGTCATCTCCACCGGTTCATTGTCGGGTCTGGAGTGACGCTGTGCCAGACGGCGGGAGCCGGTGTTTGATGGGGTTATGGCGACCTCGGACGGCACGGTGGACGGCCCGGCGCGGACCCGGCCGGTGGGCGAAGGGACGGCCGCCCGGAGAAGGCCGCCGGTGTGGCGCGGACAGGGGCCGGCCGTGGCCGTGATCGCGGTGGGCGGGGCGATCGGGTCGCTGGCCCGGTACGGCGCCGGGCTGGCCTGGACGAACGGGCCGACGGCGTTCCCGTGGACGACGCTGCTGATCAACGTGGTCGGGTGCGCGGTGATCGGGGTGTTCCTGGTGGTGATCACCGAGGGGCGTCCGGCGCACCCGCTGCTGCGGCCGTTCTTCGGCACCGGGGTGCTGGGCGGCTTCACCACCTTCTCGACGTACGCGGTGGACATCCGGCGGCTGGTGGAGGAGGGGCGGCTCGGGCTCGGGCTGACGTACCTGGGGCTGACGCTGCTGGGCGCGCTCGGCGCGGTGTGGGCGGCGGCCGCACTGACGCGCCGTCTGATCACCCGTGGGGGCGGGGGCGTGCGGTGAGCAGGTTGAGCGGGCCGGCGCTGCGGCTGACCGTGCTGGTGGGGGAGAACGACCGCTGGCACCACCGGCCGCTGTACAGCGAGATCGTGCACCGGGCGCGGGCGGCGGGGCTGGCCGGGGCGAGCGTGTTCCGGGGGATCGAGGGGTTCGGGGCGTCGTCGCTGGTGCACACGGCGCGGCTGCTGTCGCTGAGCGAGGACCTGCCGGTGGCGGTGGTGATCGTGGACGAGGAGGAGCGGGTGCGGGCGTTCCTGCCGCAGTTGGACGGGCTGGTGGCGGAGGGTCTGGTGCTGCTGGACCGCTGCGAAGTGGTCAGGTACGTGGGGCGGGAAGGGGCTTCGGGGTGAACTGGCTGCTGGTGGTGGCGGGCGCGGTGGTCGGCGCGCCGCTGCGGTACCTGACCGACCGGGCGGTGCAGGCCCGGCACGACTCGGTGTTCCCCTGGGGGACGTTCGCGGTGAACGTGGTCGGCTGCCTGGTGCTCGGCCTGGTGACCGGGGCGGTGGCGGCGGGGGCCGCGTCCCCGCACGTCCAGGTGCTGCTGGGGACGGGGCTGTGCGGGGCGCTGACCACGTACTCGACCTTCTCGTACGAGACGCTGCGGCTGGTCGAGACCGGGGCGGGGCGGTACGCGCTGGCGAACGTGGCGGGCAGCGTGGTGGCGGGGCTGGCCGCGGTGTACGCGGGGGCGGGGCTGGCCTCGGCGTTCTGGGGCTGAGCGGGCCGCCTGCCTGTCCGCCTGCCTGTCCGCCTGCCCGTCCGCCCGCCTGCCCGTCCGCTCGTCTGCCCGTCCGCTCGTCTGCCCGTCCGCCCGCCTGCCGGGTCGGCGGGCCGTGGCGGATGCGGCCCGGGCGCTTCCTGGCGCGCTGCCCGTGTCCCGTCGGGGCGGGCGCGCGTTGGGCACCGAAAAGCGGCCGCGCGAGCAGTGGGCGGCCCGGGTGGGGCGGTGGAGAGGGAGCTCGGTGGCTTCGGTGCGGGCGGTTCGGGCGGTGGTGCGTACGGCTTCGGTGCTGGCGGTGGCCGGGCTGGGGTTGACGGGGTGCATGTCGGTCGGTCCCGAGGCGGAGGTGAAGCACGGGGTGGCGCCGGTCGGGCAGGTCGGTCCGGCGGGCAAGCCGGGGGCGACGAGCGGGCCGTCGGCCTCGCCGAGCGGCGCGCATCCGGGGATCGCGTCCGGGCGCCCGGAGCGTGCGGGGGGCTTGCTGGGCGAGAACGCGCCGGCCGGGGTGACGGCTACGGTGGCGGGCGAGGTGGCATCCGGCGCGAACGGCGCGGCAGCCGGCGTGGTCCCGGTGCCGGGGGCGCCCGCCGTGGACGCCGCGCCGGCCGGCACCGGCGCGAACGGTTCGGCGGGGGGCGTGAGCGTCAGCCCCGCGCCCCGGCCGGGCGGCGGTGCGTCGGCCGGCACCGGTGGTGCGACGGGCACCGGGGGCGCGGGCGGGGCGAGCGGGGCGGGCGGGGCGGGCGGCACCGGTGAGGGCCGCTCCGGCGGCACGGCGGGCACGCCGACGGCCACGCCGAGCAGCCACCCCTCGACGTCCCCCGAGCCCGAGCACAGCTCACCCGCCGCGACCGTCCCACCGACCCCGGAGCCCTCGGCCGGCAACTCCGGTTCCTCGGCCCCGAGCCCGCATGCGGGTGGGCATTAGCGGGCTGGCCAGGGCATTTGCCTCTGATCCCGAGGTTCGTCTATGGTGGTAGATCGTTCGTTTGATTCATTTGACTGGCGCCCTATTCCCATCTGGCGCCCTTGGCGCGTTCCGGCGATCCGTGGCTGACCGCATAGAGGCGGTTGTGAAACAGAACCCCCGGACTTTGGCGCGTGCCACTTCCGGAAGGTTTTACATGTCTCTCGTTGACGACGCCCGCTTCGCCATGCCCGCGAGCGAGGCCGCCGCCGATGTCACCGACACCGCCGACACCCTCACCGACGCCGTCGAGGCCGTCGAGCCCACCGACGCCGACGTCGAGCTGAACGCCGACGCCGCCGAGGTCGAGGAGGCCGAGGAGGCCGCCGAGCCCACCATCACCTTCGGCGACCTGGGCCTGCACGACGACGTCGTGCGCGCCCTCGCCAAGCGCGGTGTCACCACCCCGTTCCCGATCCAGGCCGCGACCATCCCGGACGCCCTGGCCGGCAAGGACGTGCTGGGCCGTGGCCGTACCGGCTCCGGCAAGACCCTCAGCTTCGGCCTGCCGCTGCTGACCCGCCTCGCCGACGGCGAGCGCACCAAGCCCAAGCACCCGCGCGGCCTGATCCTCGTCCCGACCCGCGAGCTGGCCATGCAGGTGGCCGACGCCCTGGAGCCGTTCGGCTCGGTGCTCGGCCTCAAGCTCAAGGTCGTCTGCGGCGGCACCTCGATGTCGAACCAGATCTACGCGCTGGAGCGCGGCGTCGACATCCTGGTCGCCACCCCCGGCCGTCTGCGCGACCTGCTGAACCGCGGCAGCGCCAAGCTGGCCGACGTCCGGACCGTCGTGCTCGACGAGGCCGACCAGATGGCCGACATGGGCTTCCTGCCCGAGGTCACCGAGATCCTCGACCAGGTGCCGGCCGGTGGCCAGCGCCTGCTGTTCTCCGCCACCCTGGAGAACGAGATCGACACCCTGGTCAAGCGCTACCTGAAGAACCCGGTCACCCACGAGGTCGACCCGTCGGCCGGCGCGGTCACCACCATGACCCACCACATCCTCGTGGTGAAGCCCAAGGACAAGGCGCCGATCACCAACGCGATCGCCGCCCGCAAGGGCCGCACGATCATCTTCGTCCGCACCCAGATGGGCGCCGACCGCGTCGCCGAGCAGCTCATCGAGGCCGGCGTGAAGGCCGACGCGCTGCACGGCGGGATGACCCAGGGCGCCCGTACCCGCGTCCTCGGCGACTTCAAGGACGGCTACGTCAACGTCGTCGTCGCCACCGACGTCGCCGCCCGCGGCATCCACGTCGACGGCATCGACCTGGTCCTCAACGTGGACCCGGCCGGCGACCACAAGGACTACCTGCACCGCTCCGGCCGCACCGCCCGGGCCGGGCGCTCCGGCGCCGTCGTCACCCTGGTGCTGCCGCACCAGCGCCGCGGCGTCTTCCGCCTGATGGAGGACGCGGGCGTCGACGCCTCGCGCCACATCCTCGACCACGCCTTCGACGCCGAGGTCGCCAAGATCACCGGCGCCCGTTCGCTGATCGAGGTCCAGGCCGAGAGCGCGGCCGGCATCGCCGGTGCCGCCGAGCGCGAGCTCGCCGACATGACCCGCCAGCTGGAGCGCGCGCAGCGCCGCACCACCGAGCTGCGCGAGGAGGCCGACCGCCTGGCCGCGCGTGCCGCGCGCGAGCGGGCCGAGCTGGGCATCGAGGACGAGGCCCCGGCCGCCGAGGCGGGCGACGAGGCCGCTGCGGAGACCCCGGCCGCCGAGGTGCCGGCTCAGGCCGCCGCGCCGCAGGCCGAGGAGCGCACGCCGTCGTACCGCGAGGCGCGCACCGAGCGTCCGGCCTTCGGCCGCGACCGTGACCGCGATGACCGTGGTGGCCGTTCCGGTGGCTTCAACCGTGACCGTGACGACCGTGGTGGCCGTTCCTTCGGTGACCGTGACGACCGTGGTGGCCGTTCCGGTGGCTTCAACCGTGACCGCGACGACCGTGGCGGCCGTTCCGGCGGTTTCAACCGTGACCGTGACGACCGTGGTGGCCGTTCCTTCGGTGACCGTGACGACCGTGGTGGCCGTTCCGGTGGCTTCAACCGTGACCGTGACGACCGTGGTGGCCGTTCCTTCGGTGACCGCGACGACCGCGGCGCCCGCTCGGGCGGTTTCAACCGTGACCGTGACGACCGCGGCGGCCGTTCCTTCGGCGACCGTCCGGCCCGTACCGGTGGTGGCTTCGACCGCGACCGTTCCGGTGGCTTCAACCGTGACCGCGACGACCGCGGCGGCCGCTCCTTCGGCGACCGTCCGGCCCGCACCTTCGGTGACCGCCCGTCCTTCGGCCGGGACCGCGACGAGCGCGGCGGCAGCAACAACCGTCCGTTCGCGCGTCGTGACGACCACCGCTCCGGCGGCCGTCCGCAGGCCTCCGGTGGTGGCTTCGGCCGTGACCGTGACGACCGTGGCGGCGCCCGCTCGGGTGGCTTCGACCGCGACCGCTCCGGTGGCTTCAACCGCGACGACCGCAAGCCGCGCTGGAAGAACTGACGCCGTACGGCCGGTGGTTGACCACCGGTAGCTGAACACCTGAACACACACGACGGGCCCGCTCCACGCGCTGGAGCGGGCCCGTCGCGTTCCCCCGATGCCCCGATGACCCCGATGCCCCCGGGCACCTCCCCCGGTACCCCTCGGGCCCCCGAGGTGTTGTTCTGCGGCTGAGAATAACCTGTGGCGCGGTACGGCGGAAGTCCCGTAGCGTCCCGGACATGAGCAGCAGACTGCACGACGTGGCCCGGGTGAACGAGGAGATCGCCGAGCGGGGGAGCTACCGGGCGGCCGGTGGCGAACTCGTCACGGTGGGGGAGCAGTTGGCGGCCGCCAGGGCCGGCACGGTGTCGTACGCGCCGCCGGAGCTGGACGCGCTGCTGCGGGGCGGGGGGCCGGGGCCCGGGCCGGGTCGGCCCGGTGGGCCCGTCGGGGCGGTGGAGGTGACGGCCGAAGGCAGCATCGAGGCCGCCCGGCGCCTGGTCGAGGGCGGGGCTGGCCCGGTCGGGGTGCTCAACTTCGCCTCCGCGCGCAACCCCGGCGGCGGCTACCTGCGCGGCGCCCGCGCCCAGGAGGAGGACCTGTGCCGCAGCGCGCTGCTCTACACCTGCCTGCTGGAGGCGCCCGACTACTACGAGGCGCACCGCGCCTCCACCGACCTCCGGTACAGCCACCGGGTGATCGTCTCGCCCGGCGTGCCGGTGATCCGCGGCCGGGGCGGGGACCTGCTCGCGCGTCCGTACCCGGTCACCTTCCTGACCTCGCCCGCGCCCAACGCGGGCCAGCTGGAACGGCGCTCGGCCGCCGTGGACGTCCGGGGCGTGCTCGCCGAGCGGGCCGTCCGGGTGCTCGCGGCGGCGGCCCGGCACGAGGTCCGCACGCTGGTGCTCGGGGCCTGGGGCTGCGGGGTGTTCCGCAACGACCCGGCCCAGGTCGCCGAGGCCTTCGAGGGCGCGCTCTCCCGGTACGGGGCGGCCTTCGAACGGGTGGTGTTCGCGGTCTGGGACCGCTCACCGGTCTCGGCGAACCGGGCCGCGTTCGAGGCGCGGTTCGGCGGGACGGCGCAGCCCGGCGCGGCGGTGCGCTGAGGCTGCCACCGGGTGGCGCCTGCCGGGTGTCGCCGCCGAGGCCGGTGAGCGGGCCGGCGCGCGGCTCGCGCCGGGTGCTGCTGCTACCGCTTGCGGGCGGCCAGCGCCGTCGCGGCCGTCGAGGCCGCCGCGACCACACCGGTGACGGCGAAGACCGACGGCCAGGCGCCGATCTTCTTCGCCAGCGGATGCGAGCCGCCGAACGCCGCCACGTACAGACCGGTCAGCGCCGCCGCGGTGGCCGTGCCCGAGCTGCGGTGCCACTGCGCGGCCGCCCCGGCACCGGCCACCGCCAGTACGGCGCCGCCCAGTTCGCGCCGGCCGCTCCAGCGGGCGACGCCGTAACCGCCGACCAGGCCGCTCGCCGCGGTCAGCGCGGCGGGCGCGGCGGCCGAGAGCACGTTGGGGACCTTCGCCATCGTCGACTCCACTCGTAGAGGTTGTCCTGACTTCCTGTTCCGGCTTCCGACCATAGCCCGCCCGCCCCGCGCGCCGGTCCGGGCCTCCGGACTCCAGCAGGCCGCCGTCCCCTCCGCAGTCCTCTCCGCAGTCCTCTCCACCGCCCTCTCCGCCGTTCTCGGCTCCGGGGCCTGTCAGCCCCCGGTGGCAGACTGCGAGCGTGACTGACACCGCGATCACCGACGGCCGCTACCGGATCCGCAACGTCGGCAGCGGCCTGCTGCTCGAAGTCGCCGACGGCAGCCGGCGCAGCGGCGCCCGCGTCCGCCAGGGCGCGGACGACGGCTCCGAGGCCCAGCTCTGGCAGCTCACCGCCGTCCACCCGGGCGGCGCCCTCTGCCACCTGGAGAACGCCGCCAGCGGCAAGCGCCTCGACGTCACCGGCGCCTCCACCGACGACGGCGTCCCCATCCAGCAGTGGTCCGCCAACGCCTTCGGCGCCCAGGAGTGGCTCCTCGAAGCCCACGTGGACGCCCCCGGCACCTACACCATCACCAGCTTCATCAGCGGCAAGCCCCTCACCGCCGCCGCGCCCCCCGACGCCACCGTCCACCAGTGGGAGGACACCGACTCGCCCGCCCAGTGGTGGCGCTTCGAACGCCAGGAGCAATGCCAGGAGTAGGGCGTCTCCGGGCCGGTCAGGCCGAGAGGTTGGCGCGCAGGGCGGTCAGTTCCCCGTCGGTGACGCCGTGGGCCCGGAGGTAGGCGGGGACGGAGGAGTGCTGGGTGTGGATCCAGCCCAGGGCGGAGGCGAGGAGTTCGGCGGTGACGGGGCGGGAGACGCGTTCGGTGCCGGTCTCGTCGACGTAGGGGGTGGGGCCCCGGTCGAGGCCGAGGCCGACGTTGGAGAGCAGGAAGTCGGCGGTGACGTCGGCCTCCGAGGCGCCGAGCAGGAGCTGCAGGACGGCGATGGTCAGGCCGGTGCGGTCCTTGCCGACGGCGCAGTGCACGAGGGCGGGCAGCGTGCCGGGGGCGGCGAGGCGGCGGACGACGGCGGCGAGGGACGGGCCGGCGGTCCGGGCCATGAAGGGGTAGAGCGCCGCCTGGTCCTCGGGCCAGGGCTGGTCGACGTCCTCGCGGTTGGCGGGCAGGGTCGGCAGGTTGAGGGCCTCGTGGTCGAGGCCGTGCCGCAGGTCGGGCCAGACCTCCAGCTCGACCGCACTGCGCAGGTCGAGGACGGTGCGCAGGCCGAGGGCCTTGAGGCGCCGGGCGCCCTCGTCGGTGAGGGTGTGGAAGGAGCCGGAGCGGTAGAGCACGCCCCGCCGCAGGGCGCCGATCCCGCCCGCGTCACGGAAGTTGCGCACACCGGGGATGTCGATGAAGGCATCGGTCATGGCCCCACGGTACGGGCGCGGGGCGGGCCGGCGGAAGGAAACCGGAGGGAACCTTTCAGCGCCCGCCGGAGACGTCCAGGAAGGCGTTGGTGGTGTACGAGGCGGCGGGGGAGAGCAGGAAGAGGATCGCCTCGGCGACCTCCTCCGCCCGTCCGCCGCGCCGCATCGGCAGTCCGGGGGCGACCCGGTCGACCCGGCCGGGCTCGCCGCCGAGGGCGTGGATGCCGGTGTGGATCAGGCCGGGGCGGACGGCGTTGACCCGGATCCCCTCGGCGGCGACCTCCAGGGCGAGGCCGCGGGTCATCGAGTCGACGGCGCCCTTGGCGGCCGCGTAGTCGACGTACTCGTTGGGCGAGCCGAGCCGCGAGGCGGCCGAGGACACGTTGACGATGGCACCGCCGCGGCCGCCGTGCCGGGTGGACATCCGGCGCACGGCCTGGGCCGCGCACAGGAACGGGCCGGTGATGTTGGCGGCCCAGATCCGGTTCAGCCGGTCCTCGTCGATGTCCTCCAGCCGGCACTGCTTCTCCAGCGTGCCGGCGTTGTTCACCAGGCCGGTGAGCAGCCCGAGTTCGGCGTCCACGGTGGTGAACAGCCGCTCCACCTCGGCGGTGCGGGTGACGTCGGCCCGGACGGCGAGCGCGGTGCCGCCCTCGGCCCGGACGGCGTCCACCACGGCGGTGGCCGAGGCCTCGTCCGTGCGGTAGTTGACGCAGACCCGGTAGCCGCGCCGGGCGGCGAGCAGGGCGGTGGCGGCGCCGATGCCGCGGCCGGCGCCGGTGACGATCAGGACGCCGTCGTCGGAGGTGGTGGTCGACATGCTCGGTACGGTACCCGGCGGACCGGCCGGGCGGGCCCCGGAGCGGAAATCGTTCGCCCGGCGCGGCCCGGACCGGCGAGGATGCGGTACCGGCGCCGCCACCGCAGCCCTGCCGACTGCCGGGTCGAGAGACGTCGAGAAACGTCGAGTGGCGTCGAGAAGGTCGAGAGAGTCGAGAGAGGAGCCCGGCGATGTCCGACGCACCCGTACCCGTACCCGCACCCGCCGTCCCCGGCACCGTCCTGCTCGCCGGCGTGGTCGGCTCCACCGCGTACGGCTTCGCCCACGCCGGCTCCGACGTCGACCGGCTGGGCCTGTACGCCGCCCCCACCGAGGAACTGCACGGCCTGCACCGCCCGGCCGAGTCGTACGTCACCACCGGGCCCGACGTCACCCTGCACGAGGCCGCCAAGTGGTGCCGCCTGGCGCTGTCCTGCAACCCGACCGCCTCCGAGCTCGTCTGGCTGCCGGACGACCTGTACGAGATCCGCACCCCGCTCGGTGCCGAACTGGTCGAGATCCGCTCAAGTTTCCTCAGTGAGTCGGGCGTCCGGAAGGCCTATCTCGGTTACGCGGAGCAGCAGTTCCGCAAACTGCTGACCCGCGACACCACCGACCCGGCCACCCGCCGCCGGGCCGCCAAGCACGCCCGGCACCTGGTCCGGCTGGTCGAACAGGCCGTCCGGCTGCACGAGACCGGCCAGAACCCGGTCCGCCTCGCCGACCCCGGACACGTCCGCGACCTCGGCGAACGCATCGCCGACCGCCCCGTCGTCGCCGAATCCCTGCTCGCCGACGCCGCCGACCGCCTCGCCCGCCCCGGCGTCCTCCCCGCCGCCCCCGACCCGCGCCCCGCCGAATCCTGGCTCCGCCGCGTCCGGGCCGCCCACTACGCTCCGCCTCCCGCCCCCGGCGCGCCCGCGCAATCCACTGGCGGAGCCCTGCGCCCCACCGGGTAGGATCACGGTGGCCCTCCCCGACCGGGGCGGGGGCCGCGGGCCACTAGCTCAATTGGCAGAGCTGCGGACTTTTAATCCGTAGGTTCAGGGTTCGAGCCCCTGGTGGCCCACCGAACTGAGGCCAGGTCAGACACCCTCTGACCTGGCCTTTTGCATGTCCGCCGCCGCTGGACGCACCGCGGCACCCCGGCTGGTCGAGTAGCCGGGGTGCCGCGGTGCTGCGTGGGTCGTGGGGCGGATCAGGCCGCGGCGCGGATCGGGGCGCCGGTCTGGTGGAGGTGGGTGAGGATCTCGCGGTACGAGCGGAAGAGGCCGGTCTCGTAGTAGGTGATGTCCTTCTCGGCGCAGAAGTCGCGGGTGAGGACGGCGGCGCGGCGCAGGGCCGGGGTGGGCATGCTGGGGAAGAGGTGGTGCTCGACCTGGTAGTTGAGGCCGCCCATCAGCGCGTCGATGAAGTAGCCGCCGCGGACGTTGCGGGAGGTGAGGACCTGGCGGCGCAGGAAGTCGAGCCGCATGCCGGGCGTCACCATCAGCATGCCCTTGTGGTTGGGGGCGAAGACGCAGCCCAAGTAGACGCCGAGCAGGGCCTGGTGGACGGCGAGGAAGGCGAAGGCCTTGCCGACCGGGAGGGCGGCGAAGACCAGCCCGAGGTAGGCGGCGAAGTGGGCGACCAGCAGGAAGCCCTCCAGGTAGGGGCGCTTCATGATCGGGCTGCGCAGCGCGCGGAAGCTGTTGTAGCTGAGGTTGAGGCCTTCGAGCAGGAGCAGCGGGAAGAAGAGGAACGCCTGGCGGCGGCCGATGAAGCGGGCGATTCCGCTGGCCTTCCTGGCCTGGTCCTGGGACCAGACGACGAGGTCGGGGGAGACGTCCGGGTCCCGCTCCTCGTGGTTGGGGTTGGCGTGGTGGCGGGTGTGCTTGTTCATCCACCAGCCGTAGCTCATGCCCATCAGGAGGTTGGCGACGATGCGGCCGCCGATCTCGCCGGCGCGGCGCCCGGTGAACACCTGGCGGTGCGCCAGGTCGTGGGCCATCAGTCCGAGTTGGGCGAAGACGATGGACATCGCGGCGGCCAGGACGAGTTGGAGCCAGGTGTCGCCGAGGGCGAACATGGCCCACCAGCCGCCGAGGAACGCGGCGAGGACGAGGCCCGCGCGGACGGTGTAGTAGACCGGGCGTCGGTCGAGCAGGGCCTCGGCGGTGATCCGGCCGAGCAGTTGGGCGAAGTCGCTCCCGCCGGTTCCGGGCGGGGCGGTGTCCGATGGTCCGGCGGGCGGCTGCGGCCGGGTTTTCGCGGTCGGCGTCCCCGCGGTGTCGGTGGTCATGGTGCTGAGTCTGGTCTAGGGAACGGGCCTTGAGAAACGGGGGCATCCCCCTGGGGCGGGGTGAGGAAAACCCCCGGACCGTCCCGGGCGGCTGCGGACGTGCGGCGCGTGGTGCCCGATGGTGCCGCTGGGGCGGGGAGAGGTGGCGTAGGTCACGTCGTAATCGGCTGGTTTCGGGCGTTCTGTGGCGAGCTTGTGCTGTGGTGGCCGGGGTTGGTGGTGGACCGGAGGTCAGTGATCGCGTCGGGCCTAAATATGATCGGAAGCCACGTTCATCGGTTTGTACCGATGTTCGTATGTGCAACCTGGGAACGGCTCCGACCGTCTCCCTGTGTGCGGTGCGCCAGATCGTCCGGGGCGTCGCTTCCGTCGGTGAAAGGTACGCGCATGTCAGGTCAGTGGGGCGAGGGCCCGGCTCGGGGTGAGGACGCACCCGGCGCGCTCACGACGGGGAGCGACGGGTCCGTGCCTCCGCCGCGTACCGGGGGCCGGGCGGAGGCCCGGCGCGCCGCCCAGGGCAAGGGCGGCGGCCGCGGCGGCAAGGACGGCGGCAAGGACGCGGGCAAGGACGGCGGTCGGGGCGGCGCGGGCAAGGACGGCGGCAGGCCGGAGGCGGCGGCCGGCGGCGGCCGGGCGGCGGCGCGCAACAGCCGCAAGCCCAAGAAGAACGTGAAGAAGATCGTCGCCTGGTCGGCGGCCGGCGTGCTGGTGCTGATCGCGGGCGCCGGCGGGGCGATCTACTTCAAGCTGAACGCCAACATCAAGTCCTTCGACGGCGACGCGATAGCGACCGACCGCCCGCCGGAGGCGCAGGCCGACGCCGACGGCAACAAGCCGGTCAACGTCCTGCTGATCGGTTCGGACAGCCGCGGCGGCAACAACTCGGACCTCGGCGGCGGCGAGGACGGCGGCGCCCGCTCGGACACCACGATCCTGCTGCACGTCTACGCCGACCACAAGCACGCCGTGGGCATCTCGATCCCGCGCAACGCGAAGGTCCCGATCCCGCCCTGCAAGCTGCCCAACGGCAAGTGGACCAAGGGGTCGTCCAGCGACCTGTTCAACGCGGCCTTCTCGGTCGGCGGCAGCGACGGCGGCAACCCGGCCTGCGCCCAGAACACCGTCGAGAAGCTCACCGGGATCCGGGTCGACCACACCATCGTGGTCGACTTCAACGGCTTCTCCGCGATGACCAAGGCCGTGAACGGCGTCGACGTCTGCCTGCCGAAGCCCATCTACGAGGGCGACGTCAACCCCAACCTGCACAAGAAGGGCGACCTCGTCCTGCCGCAGGGCAAGCAGACCGTGCAGGGCCAGCAGGCGCTGGACTACGTGCGTCTGCGGCACGGCATCGGCGACGGCTCCGACATCGGCCGGATGAAGCGCCAGCAGGCCTTCCTCAGCTCGCTCGCGAGCAAGGTCAAGAAGGACGGGCTGAGCCCCACCAACCTGCTGCCGCTGGCCGACGCCGCGACCAAGTCGCTGGTGGTCGACCCGGGGCTGTCCTCCGCGGACAAGCTGCTCTCCTTCGGGCTGTCGCTCAAGAACATCGACATGCACGACCTCAAGTTCGTGACGGCGCCCTGGCGTTACCGCACCCAGGACAAGGACCTCGACCTGGTCCAGCCGGACGCCAACAAGCTCTGGGAGACCCTCAAGGCCGACCAGACCATCGACGGGCAGAACGCCACCGGCCAGCAGCCGGACGCCGCCGCCAGCCCGAGCGCACCGGCCGCCTCGCAGCCGGCCGCGACCAGCGCGCCCGCCGCGCCGGCCGCGGACGCCGGCAACTCGTCGATCAAGGTGGCGGTCTACAACGGGACGACCGAGAACGGCCTGGCCGGCAAGGCGACCGCGCAGCTGAAGGCCGCCAAGTTCGCCGCCACCACGGCGGGCCAGGCGGCGAGCACCAAGTACAAGACCACCATGATCGAGTACGGCTCCGGGCAGAAGGCGAACGCCGACAAGGTCGCCGCGCTGTTCCCGGGCGCCAGCGTCGAGGCCGGCAACTCGGCGGGCGTGACCCTGATCGTCGGCAAGGACTTCTCCGCGGCCAACGGCGGCGGGACCACCGGCCCGGCCACCGGGACGGGCGGCCCGGCCGCGAACGGCACCCCGGCGCCCCCGGCGCCGCTGCCCACCACCGTCACCAACGACGCCCGCTCGGCGGACGACGACATCTGCGCGAACACCACCTACGGCAGCGGCGGCTGACCGCACCCGAGCCGTGGGGGCGACCCCCGGGCCGGCGCCGTCCAGGGCGCGCGGGCCCGGGGGTCGTGCCATGGTGGCCGGAGAAACCGGGGAGGCGTCCGGCACCCGGGCGGCCTGATGGACGAGGGCCCGACGTACCGGACCCCGACGCACCGGACCCCGACGCACGGGACCCCGACGCACCGGACCCAGGCACACCGGACCCGGCGCACGGACAAGGGGGGCGCGCACCGAAAGGCGGACCCCATGCCCGAGATCGCCCTCCAGTTCGACATCGCCGCACCCCGGGCCGTCGTCCTCGCCGCGCTCAACACGCACGGCGGGCTGACCAGCTGGTGGACCACCTGCGTGGACCGGGAGGGCGACGTCCTGCTGTTCGACTTCCCCGGCGTCCCCGAGCCGTTCCGGCTGCGCCGCGAGCGGGCCGACCTGGACCGGGTGGTGTGGGCCAACGCCGGGGCCTTCCCGCCGCACTGGGCCGGCACCTGGATCAGCTGGGACCTCGCCGACCAGCCCGACGAACCCGGCCGCACCCGGTTGCTGTTCCGGCACGGCGGCTGGCAGCCGGGCAGCGAGGACGGCGTCCCGCTGGTCGCCGGCACCTGGGCCGAACTGCTGGTCCGGCTCAAGGACTACGCGCAGAGCGGCAAGGTGCAGCCGTACTTCGTCACGGCCCAGCGGCACGACGCCGCGTGAACGGCCTCCACGGCGGCGTGAGCGGCACCACGCCGCGCGAACGGCCCGCCGGCGGCCGAACGGCCCCGGGCCCGCCCGATCGCCCGCCAGGGCGCCGTCCGGTGGCGGGATCGCGGCGCCGGGCCGATGGTGGGCGGTGTACCCGCCGTTCGCGCTGACGGCCGGCACCGGCAGCCCGGCACCGGGCGGCCGGGACCCGCCCGCCCCGACGACCACGCCGGCGACCACTGCCTTCGGGAGGCCCAGCAATGCCCGTAGTGACCGCTCCGTACAAGCCCGGCACCCCGTGCTGGATCGACCTGATGGCGAGCGACCAGCAGGCCGCGCTCGACTTCTACCGCGACCTGTTCGGCTGGCAGGGCGAGGTCGGCCCGGCCGAGTTCGGCGGCTACGCCGTGTGCATGCTCAACGACCGGCCGGTCGCCGGGATCATGGCGCGGTCCGCGCCCGAGGGCCAGCCGCTGCCGCCCGTCGCCTGGACCACCTACCTGGCCTCGGACGACGCCGCCGTGAGCGAGGCCGCCATCGCCGAGCACGGCGGCACGATCCTCTACCCGGCGATGGATGTCGGCGTGATCGGCCGGATGCTGGTCGCCGCCGACCCGACCGGCGCGGTGTTCGGCGTCTGGCAGGCGATGGACTTCATCGGCGCGGGCGTGGTCAACGAGCCCGGCGCACTGGTCTGGAACGAGCTCAACACCGCCGACACCGACACGGCCGGTCGCTTCTACCTCCCGGCGCTCGGGCTGCGCCCGGCGACCATCCAGGGCATGGAGGGGTACTTCTCGCTCAACGTCGGCGACCGTACGGTGGGCGGCATGCAGCCGATCCCCGGGTACCTGGGGGCGGGCACGCCCTCGCACTGGATGGCCTACTTCTCGGTGGACGACACCGACTCCACCGTGGACGCCCTGGTCAAGGCGGGCGGCACGGTGATCCAGCCGCCGTTCGACATGCAGTCCGGCCGGATGGCGGTCGTCCAGGACCCGCAGGGCGCGGTGTTCGCGGTGGCGGAGGCCGCCGAGGCACAGATGCCCGACTCGCCGTAACGGCGCCGGGCACCCCTCGCCATGACAGCGCCGGGCACCCACGAGCCCACCCGGCCGCCCACGAGCACCCGGGCAACCGGAAGCCGCCCTTCCCGCGACGCGCCGCCGGGAAATGGGCGGCTTCCCCGCGTTCCCGGGTAAGACTGCACCCATGCTGGGGCTACCGGACGACATCCGCGCATTCCTCTTCGACCTCGACGGGGTCCTCACCCAGACCGCCAAGGTGCACGCCGCGGCCTGGAAGGACACCTTCGACTCCTTCCTGCGCGCCGAAGCCGCCCGCACCGGCGGGCAGTTCGTCCCCTTCGACGCCGTCACCGACTACGACACCTACGTGGACGGCCGCCCGAGACTGGACGGCACCCGGGCGTTCCTGCACAGCCGGGGCGTCGACCTGCCCGAGGGCACCGACGCCGATCCGCCCAACACCCGTACCGTGCACGGGATCAGCCGGGCCAAGAACGACACCGTCCTGCGCCTGATCCGCGAGCAGGGCGTCCAGCCGTACGACGGCTCGGTCGCGTACGTGCACCGGCTGCGCGCGCTCGGGCTGCCCAACGCCGTGGTGTCCTCCAGCGCCAACTGCCGGGACGTGCTGCGGGCGGCGGGCATCGAGGGGCTGTTCGACGTGATCGTGGACGGCGTCGTCGCCCAGCGCGAGGGCCTGCCCGGCAAACCCGCCCCCGACACCTACCTGTACGCCGCCCGTACGCTGGGCGTCGAGCCCGCGCACGCCGCCGTCTTCGAGGACGCGCTCGCCGGGGTGGCGTCCGGCCGGGCGGGCGGCTTCGGGGCCGTGGTCGGGGTCAACCGCACCGGGCAGGCCGCCGAACTGCGCCGGGACGGCGCGACCGTGGTCGTCGACGACCTCGCCGAACTGCTGGAGGAGCAGGCATGAGTGAGCGGAGCGAGGCAGTCGCATGAGTGGCTTGGACAACTTCTCCGTCGACCCCTGGCTGATCGCCGAGCAGGGCCTGGACCTGACCGCGATGGCCCGCGCCGAGTCGCTGTTCGCGCTCTCCAACGGCCACATCGGCCTGCGCGCCAACCTGGACGAGGGCGAGCCGCACGGCCTCCCCGGCACCTACCTGAACGGTGTCTTCGAGCTCCGCCCGCTGCCGTACGGCGAGGGCGGCTACGGCTACCCGGAGTCCAGCCAGAGCGTCATCAACGTGACCAACGGCAAGATCATCCGGCTGTTGGTCGACGACGAGCCCTTCGACCTGCGCTACGGCGAACTCATCCGCCACAAGCGGTGGTTGGACTTCCGGGAGGGGATACTGCACCGCGAGGCCGAGTGGACCTCCCCGGCCGGCCGGACCATCCGGGTGCGCTCCTCCCGGCTGGTCTCGCTCACCCAGCGCGCGATCGCCGCGGTCGACTACAGCGTCGAGGCGGTGGACGGGCCGGTGCGGATCGTGCTCCAGTCCGAGCTGGTCGCCAACGAGCAGCTGCCCGGCGGCGCCGCGGGCGATCCGCGGGCCTCCGCCGTCCTGGAGGCGCCGCTGCAGCCCGAGGTGCACCACGCGAGCGACACCAAGGCCGTCCTGGTGCACCGCACCCGCTACAGCGCGATCCGGGTCGCCGCCGGGATGGACCACGTGATCGAGGGCCCGGAGGAGCTCGAAACCGTCGCCGAGGCCGAGGCCGACCACTGCCGGATCAGCGTCACCACCGTGCTCCGGCCCGGACAGCGGCTGCGGCTGGTCAAGTTGATGGCCTACGGCTGGTCGGGGACGCGCTCGCTGCCCGCCGTCCGGGACCAGGTGGAGGCCGCGCTGACCGCCGCCCGGTACACCGGCTGGGACGGCCTGGTCGCCGAACAGGCCGCCTACCTCCAGGAGTTCTGGGAGACCAGCGACGTCGAGATCGAAGGCGACGTCGAACTCCAGCAGGCCGTCCGGTTCGCCGTCTTCCACGTCCTGCAGGCCGGCGCCCGCAGCGAGGAACGGGCCATCCCCGCCAAGGGGTTGACCGGCCCCGGCTACGACGGGCACAGCTTCTGGGACACCGAGACCTTCGTCCTGCCGGTGCTCACCTACTGCCTGCCCGGGGCCGTCAACCAGGCCCTGCGCTGGCGGCACACCACGCTGCCGCTGGCCCGCGAACGGGCCGCCCAACTCGGCCTGGCCGGAGCGGTGTTCCCCTGGCGGACCATCCGCGGCGAGGAGTGCTCCGGGTACTGGCCGGCCGGTACCGCCGCCTTCCACATCGGCGCCGACATCGCCGCCGCCGTCGCCCGCTACGTCCGGGCCACCGGGGACGCCGAGTTCGAGCGCGCGTACGGGCTCGAACTGCTCGTGGAGACCGCCCGGATGTGGCGCTCGCTCGGCCACCACGACGTCTCGGGGAAGTTCCGCATCGAGGGCGTCACCGGCCCGGACGAGTACAGCGCCGTCGCCGACAACAACGTGTTCACCAACCTGATGGCGCAGACGAACCTGCGCGCCGCCGCCGAGGCCGCCGCCCGCCACCCGCACGAGGCCGCCGAACTCGGCGTCGACACCGAGGAGACCGCCGCCTGGCGGGACGCCGCGTCCGCGATGTACATCCCGTACGACGAGGACCTCGGCGTGCACCCGCAGGCCGACGGCTTCACCCACCACCAGGTCTGGGACTTCGAGCACACCCCGCCCGAGAAGTACCCGCTGCTGCTGCACTACCCGTACTTCGACCTGTACCGCAAGCAGGTGGTCAAGCAGGCCGACCTGGTGCTCGCCATGCAGGTCCGCGGCGACGCGTTCACCGACGAGCAGAAGGCCCGGAACTTCGCCTACTACGAGCGGCTCACCGTCCGCGACTCCTCGCTCTCCGCGTGCACCCAGGCGGTGATCGCCGCCGAGGTCGGCCAGCTCGACCTCGCATACGACTACACGGCCGAGGCGGCCCTGATGGACCTGCACGACCTCGGCGGCAACACCCGCGACGGCCTGCACATGGCCTCGCTCGCGGGCGCCTGCATCGCCCTGGTGGCGGGCTTCGGGGGGCTGCGCGACCACAGCGACTCGCTGTCCTTCCGGCCCCGGCTGCCGGGCGGGCTGATGAGGCTCGGGTTCTCGCTGATGGTCCGCGGGCAGCTGCTGGGCGTCCAGATCACCCACGAGGGGACGACGTACGCGCTGCGCCGCGGCGAGGTGCTGCACCTGTGGCACGACGGCGAGCCGGTGCAGGTGAAGGCCGGGGAGCCGGTCACCCTGCCGACCACCTCGCCGCCGGCCCAGGAGCGGTGCGGCCAGCCGCCCGGCCGCGAGCCCGCCCGGCGGCAGGCGCAGGCGGGCCTGGTCAGCGGCAAGCTCGGGCAGCAGGACCACCTGGCGGCGGAGTAGCGGCGCCAGCCGGTCGTTCACCTGTTCGGGCCCGCTCCGGGTGCGGGGCGGGCCCGGGCGTCGGAGGGTGCAGGTGACCTGCGGCAGTCGGCGGCCGGTGATTGGAGAGCACCCGTGGCGAGCGTGGCCGAACAGATGGTGGAGGTGCTCCGGCAGGCCGGGGTCGAGCGGGTCTACGGCGTGGTCGGAGACAGCCTCAACCCGGTCGTGGACGCGATCCGGCGGACCGACGGCATCAGCTGGGTGCACGTGCGCAACGAGGAGGCGGGCGCCTTCGCGGCGGCCGCCGAGGCCGAGCTCAGCGGCCGGCTCGCGGTCTGCGCCGGCTCCTGCGGGCCCGGCAACACCCACCTCGTCCAGGGCCTGTACGACGCCCAGCGCAGCGGCCTGCCGGTGCTGGCGCTCGCCTCGCACATCCCGTCCGGGCAGATCGGCACCGGCTTCTTCCAGGAGACCCACCCCGAGCGGGTGTTCACCGACTGCAGCACCTGGTGCGAGATGCTCTCCACCCCCGCCCAGCTGCCCCGGCTGATGCGGATCGCCATCCAGCACGCGCTCGGCGCGCACGGCGTCTCGGTGCTGGCCTTCCCCGGGGACGTCGCCGCGCTCCCCGCCGCCGGGCCCACCGGGACCAGCCACTTCCTCACCGAGCAGGCCGTCGCCGCGCCGCCGTGGTCCCAGGTGCAGGAGCTGGCCCGGCTGCTCAACGCGGCCCGCAAGGTCGCCCTGTTCTGCGGCGCGGGGGTGCGCGGGGCGCACGGCGAGGTGATGGAGGCGGCCCGGGCCCTGAACGCGCCGGTCGGGCACTCCCTGCGCGGCAAGGAGTGGATCCAGTACGACAACCCGTACGACGTCGGCATGAGCGGCCTGCTCGGCTACGGCGCCTGCCACGAGGCGCTGCACTCCGCCGACCTGGTGCTGCTGCTCGGCACCGACTTCCCGTACGACTCCTTCCTGCCGCAGGCGCACACCGTCCAGGTCGACCACGACGCCACCCGGCTGGGCCGCCGCACCGCGCTCGAACTGGCCGTCCACGGCGATGTCGCCGCCACCCTGCGGGCCGTCCTGCCGATGCTGGACGCCAAGCGCGACCGCGCCTTCCTCGACGAGATGCTGCGCAAGCACTGCCGCTCGCTGGAGGACGTCGTCGGCGCCTACACCCGGGACATCGAGAAGCACCTGCCGATCCACCCCGAGTACGTCGCCTCGGTGCTCGACGAGGTGGCCGCCGACGACGCGGTGTTCACCGTGGACACCGGCATGAACAACGTCTGGGCCGCCCGCTACCTCCAGCCGAACGGCCGCCGCCGGGTGATCGGCTCCTTCCTGCACGGCTCGATGGCCAACGCCCTGCCGCACGCCATCGGCGCCCAACTGGCCTGCTCCGGGCGGCAGGTGATCGCGATGGCCGGCGACGGCGGGATCGGCATGCTGCTCGGCGAACTGCTGACGGTGGCCAAGCACCGGCTGCCGGTGAAGACCGTCGTCTTCAACAACGGGGCGCTCGGCATGATCAAGCTGGAGATGCTGGTCTCGGGCTACCCGGAGTACGAGATCGACAACGGGGACGTCGACTACGCGGGGATCGCGCGGGCGATGGGCATCCCGGCCAAGCGGGTCACCGAGCCGGCGAGGGTCCGGGAGGTGCTGGCGGAGGCGCTGGAACGGCCCGGCCCCGCCCTGGTGGACGTGGTCACCGACCCCAACGCGCTGTCCATCCCGCCGTACATCACGGCCGCGCAGCTCAAGGGCTTCGCGCTGGCGGCCGGGCGGACGGTGCTCTCCGGCGGGGTCGGGCGCATGATCGACCTGGCCCGCAGCAACCTGCGCAACATCCCGCGGCCCTAGCCGAATCGCAGCAACCCGCGCAACATCCCGCGGCCCTAGCCGAAAAGGGGGGATCCGGGCCCTCTTGCCTCTGAGGCAAAAATCTTGCCCGAGCGGCACGGCGGGTGTCCACTGGTCACATGACCACCAGCCCGACCGGGGACGCCGCCCCGGGAGACCGGCTCGACGACCAGGAAGTGGCCGGCCTCGCCGCCCGCCTCCGGGAACACCGGCTCAGCAGCCGCCTGACCCTCGAAGTGGCCTCCGCCCGGGTCGGGCTCTCCCCAGCCTATCTGTCCCGGCTGGAGACCGGCCGCCGCCAGCCCTCCCTCCCCGTCCTGCTCGGCCTCGCCCGCGCCTACGGCACCTCCGTCTCCGGACTGCTCGGCGAGACCATGGCCGAACCCGACCCGGTCGTGCGCGGCGGCGCCATCGAACCCGGCCGCGCCGGGGGCTGGGGCTACCGCCGGGCCGGCGCCCCCGGCCGGGCCATGCAGGCGCTGCGCGTCCACGTGCCCCCGGGCGTGCAGGACACGGTGGTGCGGGTCCACCCCGGCGAGGAGTGGCTGTACGTCCTGCAGGGCCGGCTCAAGCTGACCCTCGGCGACCGCGTCCACCGCCTCGACGTCGGCGACTCCGCCCACTTCGACTCGCTCACCCCGCACTGCATCGCCGCCGACGCGCCGGACGGCGTCGAACTGCTCTTCGTCCACACCCTGCTGCAGAGCCCCGGCGGCGAACTCTGCCTCGGCGGCCCCGCAGCAACCCACTGACCCAACGTCAGAACCCTTGGAGGAGATCCCTCATGGCCGATCCCACCAGCCCCGAGAAGACCGCCGCGGCCACCGCCCCGGCCGCTCCGACCCCCGCCCCGCTGACCGTCGACGCCGGCATCTCGGCCAACCGCCGGGTCGGCGTCCGCCTGGTGATCTACACCGCCGGCATCCACGCCTTCGCCGGATTCATCATGCTGCTGTTCGAACTGGGCAACCGCAACAAGTAGTTCACCGGGTCGGTCGCGGCCCTCACCGCTCGCGCAGCAGCTCGCAGAGGGCGTCCAGCGCGGCCGGGAAGGCGTGCTCGGGCGGGGACGCGTAGCCGATCACCAGAGCGGGAGCGGCGTCCGGGGCGGCGGCCGACCGGTCGGCGAGGTGCCAGGACAGCCCTTCGAGGGCCAGGCCGGCGGCCTCGGCCCGGGCCAGCAGCTCCGCCTCGGACGCGGAACCGGGCGGCAGTTGGAGAACGGCGTGCAGCCCGGCGGCGATCCCGGTGACCCGCACCCGCGGGGCGTGCTCGGCGAGCGCGGCGACCAGCCGGTCCCGCCGGCGCCGGTAGTGCAGCCGGCAGCGGCGGACGTGCCGGTCGTACGTCCCGGAGGTGATCAGCTCGGCGAGGGTCAGCTGGTCGAGCACCGGGGACATCGTGTCGGCCAGCGTCTTCAACCGGGCCACCGGCTCGACCAGCGCGTCCGGCAGGGCCAGCCAGGCCAGCCGCAGGCCCGGCGCGAGGCTCTTGGCGGCCGTCCCGGCGTACACCACCCGCTCCGGGTCGAGCGCCTGCATCGCGCCGACCGGCTGCCGGTCGTAGCGGAACTCGCCGTCGTAGTCGTCCTCGACGACGTACCCGTCCCACTCGCGCGCCCAGCGCACGGCGGCGGCCCGCCGGTCGGCGGCCAGCGGCGCACCGGTGGGGAACTGGTGCGCGGGGGTGAGCAGGACGGCCCCGCACCGGCCGTCGAGCCGCTCGACCCGGGCGCCCGCCCCGTCCAGCGGCACCGGGACGGTGGCCAGCCCCGCCGCCCGGGCGACGGCGTGCTGCGGCGGCAGCCCGTACTCCTCGACCGCGAGGGCGCGGTCCCCGCGCTCCCGCAGGGCCGCGCAGAGCAGGCCCAGGCCCTGGGAGACACCGGTGCAGATCAGCAGGTGGTCGGGGTCGGTGCGGACGCCGCGGACCCGCGCCAGGTAGTCGGTGAGCGCCCGCCGCAGCTCGATCCGGCCGAACGGGCCGCCGTAGCCGAAGGCCTCGTGCGGCGCGGTGGCGAGGGCCCGGCGGGCGGCGGCGAGCCAGGCGGTGCGGGGGAAGAGCGAGAGGTCGGGCCGCCCGGCCATCAGGTCGTGCCGGACGGCCCGCCGCCCCGCCGCGGGCCGGGCCACCCGCCGGCTCCGGTCGGGCGCGGCCCGCCGGGCGACGGTGGTGCCGGAGCCCTGCCGGGAGGTGAGCCAGCCCTCCGCGGTGAGCTGCCCGTACGCCTCGACCACGGTGTTCCGGGCGACCCCGAGGTCCTCGCCGAGGGCCCGCGAGGACGGCAGCCGGGTGCCGGGCACGAGCCGCCCGTCCTGGACGGCCTCGCGCAGCGCGTCCTCCAGGGCGGCCCGCAGCCCGGCCCCGGCGGCGCGCCGCTCGGTGAGGTCCAGGTGCAGGTCGCCGCCGAAGGAGGTCCAGGAGCTGCTCACGGGCCCGATTATCGCGCGGCCCGGCATCCTCGACCGCGAGCCGATGGCGGATCAGACCGACAGGTAGACCGCGCTGCCGACGCCGGCGAGGAAGCAGTAGAGCGCGAACGGCGTCAGGCTGCGGGTCTCGAAGTACTTGGTGAGGAAGCGCACCGAGACGTAGCCGGCGACGAAGGCGGCGATGCTGCCGGCGACGACCGGGCCGAGGACGGCGGAGTTCTCCGGCTTGAACAGCTCCGGCACCTTCAGCACGGAGGCGGCCAGGATGACCGGGGTCGCGAGCAGGAAGGAGAAGCGGGCGGCGTCCTCGTGGTGCAGGCCGCGCAGGATGCCGGCGCTCATGGTGACACCGGAGCGGCTGATGCCGGGGAAGAGCGCGAGGATCTGGGCGGCGCCGATCCAGGCGCCCTGGACGAAGCTGAGCCGGGCCAGGCGGTGGTCGGAGGCGATCGCCGGGTCGAGGCCCGGTTCCCCGGCGGGCGGGGCGGCGTGCCCGGCCCGTCGGCGGCCGGTGCCGCCGCGCTTGAGCCGTTCGGCACCGAGCAGCACCAGCCCGTTGAGGGCCAGGAAGACGGCGGCCGGGACGGGCTTGCCGAGCGCGTTGCGCAGCGCCTTCTCCAGGGCGAGGCCCGCCACCCCGACCGGGATGGTGGAGATGATCAGCAGCCAGGCGAGCTTCTCGTCCCGGCTCTCGACCCGGCGGTGGCGGATCGAGCTGAAGAAGCCGCCGATCACCCGGACCCAGTCCTTGCGGAAGAACACCACCAGCGCGAACGCGGTGGCCAGGTGCAGGCCGACCAGGACGGCGAGGTAGGAGGAGCCCTCGGCGGTCATGTCGAGGTCCCGCTGGATCTTCCCGCCGATCAGGGCGGGGAGCAGGATGCTGTGGCCCAGGCTGGAGACCGGGAAGAGTTCCGTCACACCCTGCAGCAGGCCGACGCCTATCGCTTCCGGGTAGGTCAGGGTGGACATCGCGCACCTTCGCTCGGGGGTCTGGATCCGGGGGAGCCCCGCGAAGCTACTACGGGCATGTAGACGCCCGGCAGCCCCGCCGCCAGAAGTTCATCGAGCGGACGTCTGGACGCCACCGCTGCCGATCGGTCCCCGATCAGTCCCCGATCAGCCGCCGTCAGCCGCCGTCAGCCGTCGTCAGCCGCCGGACCGCGCCGCCGACCCGCCTCCGCCGAGCGGCACCCGCCGCCACGCCCCGCCGCCGACGGGCACCGGCGCGCGGGGGCGAAGTCGTAGCGCGGCCCGTCCGGCCCGAGCGCGAGCAGCGAGATCGAGGAGGACCCCCAGATCCGCCCGTCGCCGAAGTCCCGCCGCTGGATCAGCGCCGCGTCGTCGTCCAGCGGCAGGCCGTCGCCCGCGACGATCGGCAGCCAGTCGCCCCAGGCCCGTTCGGCGGGCCCGTCACCGGTCGGCTCCGGCCGGGGCACGGCGGCGAGGCGGGCCCGGAAGCGGTCGGCGCGGGCGGCCATCAGCGCGCGGATCCGCTCGGAGGCCGTCCGGTTGGCGGCCATGCCCTCCAGCCCGTCGTTGAGCACCACGCTGAGGCCGACCGGCAGTTCGCGCTCCTCCAGCCGGCCGCCGCCCCAGCTGGCGACCCGGGCGCCGTCGGGCCGGACCAGGACGAGGTGGAACGGGTCGTACGGGGTGAGGTCGAGGTGGCCGATCCCGCCGTTCCGGACGGCGGTGAGCGGCAGTTCGCCGCGGGAGAGCCGGGTGTCGGCGGGGGCGAGCGGCCCGAAGCCGTTCAGCAGGCAGGCGGCGGTCCGCCGCCCGGGGTCGACGGCCAGCCAGGTGCCGCCGGCGGCGAGGTCGAGTCCGCCGACCAGGTCCGGCCGGTCCGGCCAGTGGTGGTCCGGCGGCAGCCAGTCGCGTCCGAGGTACTCGTCCCGGACGGAGAGGAGCAGCACCGGCACGGCCGCTCCCGGTTCGATGCTGACGAACGCCGTACACACGATCGTGGCCCCCTGACCTCGCCCGGCGGGGGCACGCGTGGTGGCGCCCCCCGCCGTCGATCCTCGCACTCCCGTTCGCGCGCCGGGAGTGGGCGTCCGCGCCCGGAGACGCCCCCCGGGCCCTCCCTTTTCGGCCGCCGCCGTGCCACACTCGCCCCACGGCCGGGTGCAGACCGAAGTGGCCCAGGATTCTGTGATTCAAATGCACCAGGAAACGGGTCCACCAGGTCCCTAGGCTGGCGTCATGACGACGAACGAGCACCAGTCGGCCGAAGCGCCCGTCCCGGCCCCCGCCCAGCGCCTCGCGCTGCACAGCCTGGCCCCCGACTTCTACCAGGCCATGATCGCGGTGGACCGCGCCTCCCGGAAGGGCATCGACCACACGCTCGCCGAGCTGGTCAAGGTGCACGCCTCGATGATCAACGGCTGCGCCTTCTGCATCGACATGCACAGCACCGACGCCCTGAAGGGCGGCGAGCAGGACCACCGGCTGCTCTCCCTCCCGGCCTGGCGCGAGACCCCCTGGTTCACCGCCCGGGAGCGGGCCGCGCTGGCCCTCACCGAGTCGGTCACCCTGCTGACCCAGGGACACGTCCCGGACGCGGTCTACGCCGAGGCCGCCGCCCAGTTCGACGAGGCCGAACTGGCCCAGCTGATCGCGCTGATCGTCACCATCAACGCCTGGAACCGGATCGGGGTGGCCTCCCGGCTCAGCCCGGCCGCCAAGTGAGGCCCGGGACCATGACAGGGATGGTGGGCACGGTGGACGTCCAGCAGGAGAAGGCCCGGCTGCTCCGGGAGCTGCACCGGCCGGGTGAGCCGCTGGTGCTCGCCAACGTGTGGGACGCGGCGAGCGCCCGGCTGGTCGCCGCCGCCGGAGCGCGGGCGGTGGCGACGGCCAGCGCGAGCGTCTCCTGGTCGCTCGGCAGCCGGGACGGCGGCGGCGCCGACCTCGAACAGGTCCTCGTACGGACGGCGCAGGTGGTCCGCGCGGTGGACCTGCCGGTCACCGCCGACCTGGAGAGCGGCTTCGCGCGGACCGCCGCCGGCGTCGGCGAGTCCGTCGCCGCGCTGCTGGCCACCGGCGCGGTCGGCGTCAACCTGGAGGACGAGGGCCGGCCGGCGGCCGAGGCCGCCGAGCGGATCGCGGCGGCCCGGGCGGCGGCGGACGCGGCGGGCGTGCCCGCCTTCGTCAACGCGCGCACCGACGTGTTCCTGCACGGGATCGGCGCGCCGGAGGGCCGGCTGGACGACGCGGTGCGCCGGCTGCGGGCCTACGTCGAGGCGGGTGCGGACGGCGTGTTCGTGCCCGGTGTCGCGGACCGGGAGACGATCGCCGCGCTGGCCGCGGCCGTCCCGGTGCCGCTGAACGTGCTGGCGGGTCCGGGCGCGCCGTCCGTGCCGGAGCTGGCGAAGCTGGGCGTGGCCCGGGTGAGCCTCGGCCCCGGGCTGGCCGAGGTGGCGTACGCGGCGGTGCGCCGGGCCGCCGCGGAGGTGTACGCGAGCGGCACCTACACCGCCCTGGAGGGCGGGCTGACCTACCAGGAGCTGAACGGCCTCTTCTGAGCGGGCTTCTCGCGGTCCGTCCGGCGCCGAGCGGTCCGCCCAGCGCTGGACGGGCCGCTCGGCGCCGGGCGGACCGGCGTCGCTGGACGGGCCCGGGCACGGCGGAGCCCCGGTTGCCGCCGACGGGGGGTGGCGGCAACCGGGGCGGTGCCCGGTGGGCGTGGTCGGCCGGTCCGGCTCCGGGTCAGCCGATCTGGCCGCTGAGCCCCGGGTGGGTCATCTGGTTGGTGCCGACGGCCTCCACCTCCTGGGCGGCGTGGCCGACCACCGGCAGCTTGCCGGCGGCGTGGATGGCGAGGTCGGCCGGGGAGAGGTTGAGACCGTCGGTGAGGCCCCCGGTGGCGTCCGGGGAGCTCGCGGTCTGGGTGGTGGCGGACGCCGCCGGGGCGGCGAGCGCGAGGCCCGCCATGGTGAGGGCGGCCAGGGTGGCGAGTTTCTTCATGCACTGCCGAACGACCCGGGCCGCCTTCAGGTAACCGGGCGGCTCAGACCGTCACCCGCAGGGTTCGCACGCTGTTGCTGATGAAGGAGCCGATCGGCTCCGGCGCGTCGCCCTCGGCGAGGGCCAGCCCGGGGAACCGCTCGAACAGGTGCCGCAGCGCGGTCTCGGCCTCCAGCCGGGCCAGCCCGGAGCCGAGGCAGAAGTGCGGGCCGTGACCGAGCGACAGGTGCCGGTTGGGTCGGCGGGTGACGTCGAAGCGGTCGGCGTCCGGGTGGTGCCCGGCGTCGCGGCCGGCCGCCGCGTAGGAGGCGAGCAGCGCCTCGCCGCGCCGGATCACCACGTCACCGACCTCGATGTCCTCGGTCGCGTAGCGCAGCGGGAACTGGCCGACCGGCGAGTCGTAGCGCAGCGTCTCCTCGATGACCGCCGACCACGGCTGCTCGCCGGAGAGCACCAGCCGCAGCTGGTCGGGGTGGGCGAGCAGGGCCCGGACGGCGTTGGTGATCAGGTTGAGCGTGGTCTCGTGCCCGGCGACCAGCATCAGCAGCAGGGTGCCGACCAACTCGGCCTCGCTGAGCCGGTCCCCGGCCTCGCGGGCGGCGATCAGGTCGGTGGTGAGGTCGTCGCCGGGCGCGGCCCGCTTGGCCGCCACCACGGAGCCCAGCAGCGCGTACAGGGCCTGCTGCGCGGCGGCGGCCGCCGCGGGGGTGGCCGAGCTGGAGACCAGGGTGTCGGAGAGCTCGTGCAGCCTGTCCTGCTCGTCCAGCGCCAGGCCGAGCAGTTCGCCGATCACCTGCATCGGCAGCGGGTAGGCGAAGTGCTCGCGCAGGTCGAACGCGCCGTCCAGCTCGGCGACCCGGTCGAGCAGCGAGACGGTGCGGGCCTCGATCGCGGGCGCCAGGTCGGCTATGCGGCGCGGGGTGAAGGCCTGGCTGACCAGGCCGCGCAGCCGCCGGTGGTCGTCGCCGTCGGCGGTGACCATGCCGGGCACGGTGACGAAGTTGAGCAGCGGCCAGCCCTGGGGCAGCCGGCCCTCCCGGAAGGTCGTCCACAGCTGGGCGTTCTTGCCCACCCGGTGGTCGGCGAGCAGCGCCTGGAGGGTGTCGTGGTGGGTTATCGCCCAGACCACCACCCCGCCAGGGAGCTCCACCAGGACCGCGGGGCCGGCCGCCCGGAGGCGGGCGTTCTCCTGGTGCTGGTCGCGTCCGAAGGGGTCGAGTCTGACGGGCTCGGGTCGGGGGTCGACGGCGGTGTCCATGCGGGCCTCTCGGGGGCTGGCGGGCGGGGCGGGGTGAAGGCGCTGTACAGCACCGGCAGGCCGAGCAGGGCCCGTGACCACGGGGACGGGCGCCATCCCAGGTCGCCGGACGGGACGGCGAGTTGGAGATCGGGCAGGCGGTGCAGCAGGGTCTCGACGGCGGTCTCGACGATGATCCGGGCCGGGTGCTGGGCCGGGCAGACGTGCCGTCCGGCGCCCCAGGCGAGGTGGGCCCGGTTGCCGCCGAGCGAGCCCTGGGCGGCGGAGGCGACGCCCTGGGCGGCCGGGTCGGCGTTGGCCGCGGCCAGGCCGAGGACGAGCATGTCGCCGGCGCTGATGTACTGGCCGCCGAGGACGGTGTCGCCGGTGGCCCAGCGGCCGGGGAAGTTCTGCGTCGGCGGGTCGCGCCAGAGCACCTCCTCCAGCGCGTCGGAGACGGTGAGCCGCCCGCCGGTGAGGGTGGCCCGGAACCGGCGGTCGGTGAGCAGCAGCCGCAGCGTGTTGCCGGTCCAGTTGATGCTGGTCTCGTTGCCCGCGACCAGCATCACCACCAGGTGGTGCACGGCCTCCTCGTCGGTGAGCGCGGCCGGGTGGGCGAGCAGCCAGGAGGTGAGGTCGGCGCTGGGGGCGGTCCGGCGGCGCCGGACCAGGTCGACCAGGATCGCCTGGAACTCGGCGTTGGCGCGCACCGACTTGGGGCCGCTGTCCACGAAGTGGCTGATCAGTTCGACCAGGTGGGGACCGGCCTCGCGGGGCAGGCCGACCAGCTGGGTGAAGACCAGCAGCGGCAGCGGGCGGGCGTACTGGGCGATCAGGTCGGCGGTGCCGTCCGGCCCCCAGCTGTCGATGAGGTCGTTGGCGCAGGCCTCGGTGGTCTCGCGCAGCTGGCGGTGGTCGATCTGGGAGAGGGTGTCCGAGACGGCGGAGCGCAGCCGCTGGTGCTCGGCGCCGTCCAGGTTGAGCAGGGTGGGCCGCCAGGAGGTCATCGGCAGCAGCCGGGAGTCGGGGGCCAGCCGGCCCTCGGCGGGCACCCGCCAGCGGCGCGAGTCCTTGGAGAACAGCGCCTCGTTGCGGGTGAGTTCGAGCAGTTCGGCGTAGCCGAGGACGAGCCAGGCCTCGACCCCGGGCTCCAGCTCGATCGGCGCGACCGGGCCGTAGCGCTGGCGCAGCCGGGCGTACAGGCCGTGCGGGTCCTCGGCGACGGCGGGGCCGTACAGCGGGGTCAGCGGGACGCCGGCGGGCAGGCTGCCGCCGTGCGGGAACGGGCAGCCGGGGGAGGCGGTGCCGGGTTCGGGCGCGGTCATCCCTGGAGCTCCAGGATCGAGCTGCGGTGCAGGTGGTCGACGAAGTCGATCAGCAGGTCGTAGGACTGCCGCCGGTCGCGGGCGTCGCAGTGCAGGATCGGTACCTCCGGCAGCAGGTCGAGGGCGGAGCGCAGCTCCTCCTCGGGGTAACTCGGCGTGTCCGAGAAGGTGTTGACCGCCACGGCGAACGGGATGCGCTGCTCCTCCAGTCGGCCGAGCACGTCGAAGCTCTCGTCCGGGCGGCGCAGGTCGACCATGGCGATGGCGCCGAGCGCGCCGCGTGACAGGTCGTCCCAGAGCGGCCAGAACCGCTGCTGCCCGGGCGTGCCGAACAGGTACAGCGCGAGCCGCGGGTTGAGCGTGATCCGGCCGAAGTCGAGCGCGACCGTGGTGGTGGTCTTGTCGCCGCGTCCGGTGAGGTCGTCGATGCCGGTGCTGGCGGCGGTCATCGTCTCCTCGGTGCGCAGCGGAGTGATCTCGCTGAGCGAGCCGACCAGGGTGGTCTTGCCGACCCCGAACGGGCCGGTGACCAGGATCTTCACCGCGCCCTGGACCGAGGACGGCAGGTACCGCGGCTCGGCGGGCAGGTCGGCGGGGGCCCCGGGGGCTTCAGCGGAGTTGGCGGAGGCCAACGAGCACCTCTTCCAGAAGGGTTGCGGGCAGGCGTTCGGCCTGCGGGACGGGCGGGAGGACCTGGACGGCGCCGAGGTCCCAGAGGTCGCCGACCAGCACCTTGACGACGCCGAGCGGCAGCCCCAGGTGGGCCGCCACCTCGGCGATCGACAGCAGGCTGTGGCAGAGCGCGAGGATGCGCCGGTGCTCGCGGTTGAGCAGGGCGTGGTCCGGGAGCTCCGGCGCCTCGGGTAACGCGCTGACCAGGCTCTCGATGGCCAGCTCGGCCCGGGTGGACCGGCTGCGGCCACCGGTGATGACGTAGGGCCGGACCGGCCCGCTCACCGGTGTCCCCCCGCCGCGTGGTCGACCCGCGGCGGGCTGGTGAGGTGGCTGCCGATCCGTTCGACCAGGACCTGCATCTGGTAGGCGACCAGGCCGGCGTCCACGGCGTCGCTGGTCACCACGGCCAGGTGCGCTCCGGCCCCGGCGGCGACGATGAACAGGTAGCCGCCGCCGTACTCGATGATGATCTGGCGGGTGGCGCTGCCCGGTCCGCCGAACCCGGTCGCGACGCCGCGGGCCAGCGACTGGAGTCCGGAGCAGGCGGCGGCGAGCCGTTCGGCGTCCTCGCGCGCGATGTTCGCGCTGCGGCCGATCTCCAGGCCGTCGTTGGAGACGACGACGGCGTGCTGGACCTGCGGGACGTTGACGATGTCGGCGAGCATCCAGCCGAGATCAGGGGTGGTGGTCATGGAACTCTCCGGAGCGCTGGGGAAGTCGGGGGGAAGCGGGCAGGGAAGGGTCGGGCTGGGCCTGGGCCCGGGCGGCCGATCGGCCGCTGGCGGTGCCGGCCTGGAACATCGCCATGAACGCCTGCGCGTCCCGGGCCGAGCGGTACGGCGGGGCGGGCGGCGGCGCGGGAGAGGCGTGCTGGGCGGGGCGGGCGGCGCGGTCGCGTCGGTGGCTCCGGCGGGGCAGCGGCGGCGGGGTGTGGGCGGCCGCGGGGGGTCGGCCGGCCGGCGGGGTCTCCACCAGGGGGTGTCCGGCGGGGTGCCCGGTCGGCCGGAGGTCGGTGCTGAACGCCCGGTCGTCCGGTCCGAGGCCGGGGACGGTGGGCGGCAGCGGTTCGGTGAGCAGGGCGTTCGGCAGCATCACGACGACGCGGACGCCGCCGTACGGCGAGGGCGCCGAGCTGAGGGTGACCCGGAAGCCGTACTGCTCGGCCAGCCGGCCGACCGCGGCGAGGCCCAGTTGCGGCACCTCGCCGAGCCGGGAGACCTCCAGGCTGGTGCCGCCGGCGAGGGCGGCGGCGGCCTTGGCGACGGCCTGTTCCGGCATGCCGACGCCACCGTCGTCGATCTCGATGACGGCGCCGTTGTGCACCGGCATCAGGGTGACGAACACCTGGGTGCTGGGCGGGGAGTAGCGGGTGGCGTTGTCCAGCAGCTCGGCGACGGCGTGGATCAGCGCCTCGGCGGCGGCGCCGACCACCGCGGTCTCGATCCGGCTGCGGACGACCACCCGCTGGAACGGCAGGATGCGGGACTGGGCGCCGCGCACGACGTCCTCCAGCGAGACCGGCTCGGGCCAGTGGCGGCCGGCCCGCGCGCCGCACAGCACGGCCAGGGTCTGGGCCAGCCGGGCCTGTTGGGCGGCGGCGTGGTCGGCCTTGAGCAGGCCCTCCAGCAGCGCCGGGTCGTCGTGGGTGCGTTCCATCTCGTCGAGCAGGGCCTGCTGGTCGTGGGCCATGACGAGGATGCGGCGGGCGACGCTGAGGAAGGCCCGCTGGGTGGAGGCGGTGAGTTCCTGCTCCTGCTGGACGGCGGCCAGGTCGGCGCCGCGGCGGGAGAGTTCGGCGCCGAGCTGCTCCTGGAGCCGGGCGAGGTCGCGCCGCAGCCGGTCGGCGCGGCGGCGCTGGGTGACGGACACGGCGCGGTACCGGGCGGTGGCCACGAGGGCGAGGGCGGCGAGTACGCCGGTTGCCGTTGTGCACCACTGAGTCATCGTCACGCCGCGAATTCTAGGGTGATGATCCTACGAAGGTGTGAACGGATCTCGCCAAGTGACCGGATCTCGTCAATATCCAGTCAATACGGCGTCAAACCGGCGCCGCTCGACCGCGATCCGGGCGGCCCGAGGACGTTCGTCCCCGGTGGGGCGCCTGCGGCGCGTCGGCCGGGCGGGGCGGGAGACGGCCGAGTCATGTCCTGGGATGTGTGGGGAACGTGTGCACGGTGTTACGGAAGGGGCGACGTCCGGTGCAGGAGCAACAGCGCCACGTCGTCCGGCCGGGACCGCCGCTCGGTCACGTTCAGCGTGAGCAGGTCGGCCAGCCGCTCCAGCGCGGGCGCCGCGCCGGCCCGGGTCGGGCCGGTCTGCCGGGCCCACAGCTCCAGCCCGCCGAGCATCCGCTGCACCGACTCGTCGTAGTCCTCCTCGCGGTCCTCGACCAGCCCGTCGGTGTACACCAGCAGCGTCTCGCCGACCGCCAGCCGGCCGGCCGTCAGCGGGTACGGCTGCCCCGGGTCCACGCCCAGCGGCGGCCCGCCCGGCAGGTCGAGCTCGACGGCCCCGGCGTCCGTGATCCGCACCGGCGCGGGATGCCCGGCCCGGGCCGCGGTCAGCGTGCCGTCGGCCGGGTCCAGGGCCAGGAAGAGGCAGGTCGCGAACAGGTCGGTGTCCAGCTCGGTCAGCAGCCGGCTGGTCCGGGCCAGTGTGGCGGCCGGATCGTGCCCGTCCGTCGCGTACGCCCGCAGGCCGCTGCGCAGCTGGCCCATCACCGCCGTCGCCTCCGCGTTGTGGCCCTGGACGTCGCCGATCACCAGCCCGATCCGGCCGTCCGGCAGCTTCAGCAGGTCGTACCAGTCGCCGCCGATCTGCATGCCCTCGGTGCTCGGCAGGTAGCGGGCGGCACTGGCGATCCCGGGCAGCCGGGGCAGGGTGCGCGGCAGCATCGCGCGCTGCAGCTCGGTGGCGCGGTGGTGGTGGGTGTCGTACAGCCGGGCCCGCTCCAGGGACTGCGCCAGGATCCCGGCGAAGGCCGAGTACAGGGTGCGGTCCTCCCGGCCGAACGCCCGCTCGGTGGAGAAGGTGATCAGGCAGGAGCCCACCTGCCGCCCGGAGGCGACCAGCGGCAGCACCGCCCAGGAGGCCGGGGTGAGCGGGCCGTGCCGGCCCCGGCTCGTGTCGGGCTCGCTGAACAGCGGGGCGGAGCGGGTCAGCGCGTGCTGCATCACGTTCTCGGAGCGGTCCGCCAGCCGGGTCAGCTCGGTGCGCCTCGGCCCGCCGTACACGGTGTGCGAGACGGGCAGCAGCCGGCCCTCGTCCACCAGGTCCAGGACGATGCTGGCGGCGCCGAACGCCGGGCGGGCGACATCGGTGACGGCGGTGGTGACGTCCCGGACGGTCACCGCCCGCGACAGCGACCGGGTGAGCGCGAGCAGCAGTGCCGTCCGGGCCCCGCCCGGGGTGGCGTGCTCCCTGGGGTGCCTCCGGCGCTGGTCCCGGTCCCGGTCCTGGTCCTGGGGCCGGCCCTGGTCCCGGTCGGAGAGCAGCCCGGCGACCCGGACCGGCCGGCCGTGGACGTCCAGCATCACCTCGCCGGTCTCCTCGATCCGCGCCACCTTGCCGCCCCCGCGCAGCACCCGGTACCCGATCCGGTACCACCCGCCGGTGGTGAGCGACTCGGCGAGCGCGGCCTGCACGTCCGGCAGGTCCTCCGGGTGGACGATCCGGTCCAGCTCCGGGGCGGAGCCGTCGGCGGTGGCGGGCTGGCCGGTGACCCGGAACGCCGCGGCGTCCCAGTAGCTCTCGCCGGTGACCAGATCGCGCTCGAAGGCGCCGTGCCCGGCCGCCCGGACGGCGAGCGACAGCATCGGGTGGGCCAGCCCGGCGGGGAGGCTCCCGGCCCCGTCCGGCGGCGCCCCGCCCGGATCCTGGGGTATCCGGGCGTCCGCGTGGTCGAGCAGGTGGGACAGCCGGTGGGCGCAGGCCTCGCCGATGGTCTCCAGGACGTCCAGGTCGCGGCGGGGGACGGTGCCCCGGTGGGCCAGCGCGAGGGCGAGGACGCCGACCGGCCGCTCGTCGACGACCATCGGCAGGGCGATCACGGCGACCATGCCGGTGCCCATGCCGGCGTTCTTGTTCGGGTAGTCGACGCTGGTGTGCTCGGGACTGAGCAGGTAGGGGCGGCGTAACCGCAGGGCCATCGCGGCGGGGAGGTCACTGGCCGGATCGACGATGCTGTAGCGCTCGTGGGCCCAGTCCGGCAGCCCGTGCGAGGCGGTCAGCCGGAGCATCCCGGCGGAATCCAGCAGGTAGAGCGCGGAACCCTCGCCGGTGATCCACCCCGGTCCCTCGGCGAGGACGGTGCCGAGCAGTTCGGCGGCGCTGGTGCAGCCGAGCAGCAAGCGCACGCAGCGCATGGGGCTGCGGGCGGTGGGACTGCTGCGCGGCGTCCGGCTCTCGTCCTCGGAGGGGGGAACCCACGGAGAGCTCAGGTCCATCGGATACCCGGCCTTTCCGCTCTCGGGGGGTGGGTGCCCTCTGGGTGCCCGAACGGGCACTTAATTCTTAATACCTTATTTCTCAGGTGGGTGCTGAAGCGGGTGAATGGTGGCCCAGACGGCGTACCAGCACCAGCGTCCGGTCGTCCGCCGCGTCCCGCGCCACCGTCCGGACCAGCCGCTCCGCCGCGCCCCGGGTGAGCTGCTGCTGCGTCCGCCACGGCCGCACCACCGGCTCGGCCGCCGCCAGCAGCCGACCCACCCCCTCGTCCAGGTCCCGACCCGGCACCTCCACCAGGCCGTCGCTGAACAGCAGCAGCGAATCGCCCCGCCGCAGCCGCCCCGACACCGCCGGATACAGCGCGCCCGACACCAGCCCCAGAGCCGGGCCGCCGTGCCCCGACCGCGCCCAGCCGCCGCCGTCCGCCCGGCGGAACTGCGCGGGCGCCGGATGGCCGGCGTTGAACAGCAGGTAGTCGCCCGTCGCCGGGCGCAGCGCGAGGTGCACCGCCGTCGCGAAGTCGTCCTCCCAGCCCATCCGCACCAGGTGGTCGTTGGCCGCCGGCAGGAACGCCTCCGGCGGCACCCGCCCCAGCAGCATCGCGAACGCGCCCGACAGGTGCGTCGAGCGGGCCGCCGCCCGGCTGCCCTTGCCCGACACGTCCACCAGCAGCAGCTCCAGCAGATCCTCCTCGGGGCGGTGCGCGCACAGCAGGAAGTCACCCGAGAACGAGGTGTCGCCGGCCGGCGCCAGCGCACTGTCGAAGTGCCAGTCGAGCAGCCGCTCCGGAAGCCGGGCCAGCGTCCGGGTGTGCTCGGCCAGCTCCAGCAGCATCGAATCGCCCTGGGTCCCGCGCAGACCCAGCCGGTGCCGGAACCGGTTCGCGGCCAGCACCGTCACCGCGGTCGCGGCCAGCACCAGCGTCACCCCGATCCGCACCCCGAGCGGATCCCGCACCACCGCCCCCAGCACCCCGCCGGCCAGCGCCGCGCACACCAGCACCAGCAGCTGACCGCGCCGCAGCAGCAGCCCGCCGACCACCAGCGGCAGCACCAGCGCCGACGGCGGCCAGCTGTACGGCAGCACGATCGGCAGCACGCTCAGCACGGCCGTCACTCCGAGCAGCACCCCCAGCGCGTACCGCGCGGCCCGGGCGTTCCCGTCCAGCAGCCGCAGGTACCACCGCCGCGCCCTCGCTATCGGTGCGGGCACGTGGACCTCCGCCAAGGGGTCGGCGGTCCCCTGTCATGACCACCAGTCAGCCCGGCCACACTAACCCGTCCGCCCCCACCGCCCCCAGGCCCGCTGCCCGCCCGCCGCACGGGAAGTCGGCGGGTCCGACTTCTGGTGCACGCCCCACCCCGTGTGGTGGTGGTTCCGCCGTCGTCGTGGGAGGCCGGGCGGGTTGTGCCACGGCCGGTGTCTCAGAGGGTGGGCCAGGTGCGCAGGCCGGTGGTGAGGAGGGTGATGAGGCGGCTCTGGGTGGTGGCCAGGTCCTCGGCGAGCTGGAAGCCGCCGCCGATGGAGAGGGAAGCGAAGCCGTGGGCGACGGAGCGGACGGTGCGGGCGGCGTGGATCGCCTCCGCGCCGTCGAGGCCGTACTCCCGCAGGACGGCGATGATCACCCCGACGAGCCGCCCGGCCGCGCGGGTGAGGTCGTCGTCCGGCTGCGGGGCCTGGGGGAGCGCGTTGTAGCGGTGCGGGTACTCGGTGGCGTACGCGTGGTAGGCGCGCAGGACGGTGTCGACGGCGTCGTCCCCGCTGCGGCCGACGGCGGCCTCGGCGAGCCGGTCGGCGAGTTCCTCGGTGACCCGGACGGCGATGAGCCGCCGCAGTTCGGCGAGGCCGCCGCTGACGTGCTTGTACAGCGACGGGGTGGCGACCCCGGCCCGGGCGGCGACGGCGGCCAGGGTGAGGGCCTCGGTGCCCTGCTCGTCGATGAGGGCGAGGGCGTGGTCGACGACCTGCTCGGGGGTGAGTCCTACTCGGGGCATGGCGCGGGCTCTCCGTCGGTGGAAGGGGGCTGATGTGGCGGGGCGGGGCTGACGTGGGCGGGCGGGGCTCAGACGAGTTCGGCGAGGAAGGGCAGCAGGGCGTCGGCGGTGGCCTGCGGGTTGTCGGCCATCGGGTAGTGCCCGGATCCGTCGATCATGACCTTCCGTGCGTCGAGCGCGGCGGCCTGCCGGTCGGCGACGGCTTCCGGCTTCGGGAAGTCGGGGTCCTTGCTGCCCATGATGACGAGCGAGGGGCAGCGCACGGCCGCGGTCCAGCCGACGGGCGCGGAGTCCCCGCTGACGTATCCGCGGGTGGCGGTCTTGCGGCCGGGGGTGCGCATGGCGGCGACGAGTCCGGCCACGTACGTGTCGAAGTCGGCGGGCTTGGCGCCCGGGTAGGCCAGCTTGCGGTGGTAGAGGCCCCAGAAGGCGGGGGAGTGGACGGTCAGGAAGCCCATGGCGCGGAGGGCACCGCGCAGGAGCGCGCCGGGCGGGGGGTTCTCGACGAAGGCGTCGACCAGGGCGATGCCGGCGACCCGCTCGGGGGCGTCGCCGGCGGCTTTGACGACCGTCGCGCCGGTGTAGGAGTTGCCGACCAGGACGGCGCGGTCGATGCCGAGGTGGTCGAGCAGGGCGAGGACGTCGGTGGCGATGGCGGCGGGGGAGTAGTCGTCCCAGACGATCGAGGATTCGCCGAAGCCGCGCAGGTCCATGGTGATGACCCGGCGGCCGGCGGCGGCCAGCAGCGGGCGGAGGTGCCGGTAGGCGGCGCGGGTGTCGAGCATTCCGGGGAGCAGCACGACGGGAGCGCCGTCGCCCTGTCGGGTGTCGTCGTAGGCGAGGCGGCCGCCGGTGACGTCGAGGTACTGGGTGGTGGGGGCGCTGGTGGCGTTCATGGCAGGTCTCCGGAGGGTTGCCGGTGCGGGCTTCGGCGCTGCCGCCGATAGCCATAAAGCTAAGGCTAATAGCCTTAGCCGTCAAGCCTTCGCGCCCTACGGAGCGGGGGAGGCCGGCGAAAGGTTTGCAGGTGAAGGGTCGTTCGTTGACGTCCGATCACGTGAGGTGGCGTCAATGGTGTTCAAAGGGGTCCAGGGGTGCCCAAGGGGAACAAAACGCCCGTCATGCCCCAGAATGCCCCGCCCGTCTCAGGTCGTCCCGGGCGAACGGCTTGGAATCAGGGCCTCCTAGGATTAACGTTTGATAACGCAGCGCGGTCGTCAACGCCGTACCCAGACGGCACCGTGCGCCGTCGCCTAATCCCGCCGACCGGCCTCCGGGCAGGTCAGGGAGCCGGGGAACCACGTTCCTTGGGGTGAATCGGCGGGGCTCCGGCCCGGCCGTAGGAGACCTTCCTGCTCCGAACCCGTCAGCTAACCCGGTAGGCGCGAAGGAAGGAAAGGAGCGCGCCTCCGTGGCGTCGACGCACACTCCGGCACACCCGGCCGGCCTCGCAGCAGGTACCCGGCTCCTCGACCACCCCGGCCCGGACGGCCCCGAGTACGCGGGCCCGGAGGTCGAGACCAACCGGCACCGGATGCCGCGTCAGGTCCGCGGGACCTCCCCGCTGCTCGGCGTCACCGCCGTCGCCGCCACCCTGGGCGCCACCGGCTTCGCCTCCGCCACCCCGGCCGCCGCCCCCGCCATCGAGACCCCGGACGAGACCCCGGTCGCCCTCTCCGCCGACCCCGGCCTCGCGCTCGCCGCCCGCATCCAGCTGCAGGCCGACAGCCAGCGCACCGCCGCCGAGGAGGACGCCCGCGTCCAGGCCGCGAAGGAGGCGGAGGCCAAGGCCGCCGCCAAGGAGGCCGAGGCCAAGCGGGCCGCCGAGGAGGCCGAGCGGGCCAAGGCCGCCGCCCTCACCCTGCCGGTGCGCGACTACCACCTCACCGCCCACTACGGCCAGAGCGCCCGTTACTGGGCCCACCTGCACACCGGCCTGGACTTCGCCGCGGACACCGGCACCCCCGTCTACGCCGTCGGCCAGGGCACCATCACCTCGGCCGGCTGGTCCGGCTCGTACGGCTACCGGATCGTCGAGACCCTGCCCGACGGCACCGAGATCTGGTACTGCCACCTCTCCTCGATCATCAAGGGCTCCGGCAAGGTCGCCTCCGGCCAGCAGATCGGCAAGGTCGGCGCCACCGGCAACGTCACCGGCGCGCACCTGCACGTGGAGGTCCGCCCCGGTGGCGGCGCCCCCGTCGACCCGGAGACCTGGTTCCAGCAGCGCGGCCTCAACCCCTGACGCACCCGCGAAGCCCCGGCCGCCGGAACCAGAAGGCACCGCGGCCGGGGCTTCGCCGCGTCACTCCTGCGCCGGGTCCGCCGGGTCCGCCGACTCCGAGGGGTGCGCGTCGAACTCCTCCTGCGCCGGCCCCGCCAGCCCCTCCATGCGGGCGTCGAACTCCTCCTGCGCGAGCCCGGCCAGGTACGCGTCGATCTCCTCCTGCCCCGGCTCCGGCGCGAGGTCCGGGAACTCCTCCACCAGCATTCGCGGCAGCCCGGGCACCGTCCACTCCCCGTACAGGTCGAGCGCGGCCTCCACCGCCGCCTCCTCGAACGCCCCGAAGTCCCCGGCCAGCTCGTCCGGCATCGGCCGGCCCAGCGCCGTCAGCTCGGCCAGGTTGCGGTAGCTGCGCCGCATCAGGCCCTGCTCCAGCAGCCGGCGCGCGCCGTCGGTGGCCATGCCGACCGAGATCACCCGGGTCGGGCTCCAGCCCTGCTCGTCCACCTCGTCCAGCCAGCCGGTCTGCGCCAGTGCGGCGAACCTGGCCAGCCGCTCCTCCTGCGCCAGCTCCCGGAAGCCGGTCAGCCACTCCCGCACCGCCTCCGGATCCGCGACGTCCGCCCCGTACGCGTGCAGCAGCAGCGCGTACAGCCGGGGCCAGGTCACCAGGTCGGCGCGGCGCAGCAGCCCGGCCGCGACCTCGCCCTGCCACTCGGCCTCGGCGTGCAGCCGCTCCTGGCGCTTGGCGTTGAGCCGCTTGGCGGCCCGCTGGTGGTCGGTCAGCAGCCGGACGGCGGCGCCGTACGCCAGCGGGTCCGCCTCCGGTTCGGGTTGGACGTACAGGTAGAGCCGCTCGTACAGCAGGTGCTCCACCGCGTTCGAGGTCAGTTCGGGCCAGCCGTCGTGCATCCTGCCCTCGCCCAGCTCCAGCAGGGCCAGCACCGCGCGCAGCGGCGCTTCGGCCACCGGGGTGCGGTCCTCCTCCGCCGCCCAGGCGAGCAGGTCGGAGGCCCTGGTGCGCGGGGCGAGCCGCAGGTCTTCGTCGTTCATAGCTCGAACGGTAACCGCTGGCCGGGAGTAGGGTCGGCTGCCATGGTCCCCGTACGACTCACCGGCCCCCGGCTGGCCATCCGCGAGTATCACCACACCGCAGGTGACGTGGACGCGCTGTACGGGCTGTTCGGCGACCCGGAGGTCACCCGCTACCTCCCCTTCGAGCCGCGCGACCGCGAAACCTGCGCCGACCAGATCGAGCTCTACCTGGAGGAGGCGATGGCGCCGGAGCGGGACACCTACCGGCTGGCCGTCACCCGGCGCGAGGACGCCGAGGACCCGGCGGACGCCACGCCGATCGCCCACGCCTCCCTCACCCTCGGCAACCACCGCTCCGCCCACCTCGGCTACGTGCTGGGCCGCGACGTCTGGGGCCGCGGCTACGCGGGCGAGATCGCCGGCCTGCTCTGCGAGCTCTCCTTCGAGGCCCTCGGCGTGCACCGGCTGGCGGCCCGGGTCGACGTGGACAACGCCGCCTCCGCCAAGGTGCTCCTCCGGCTCGGGTTCCAGTTGGAGGGGCGGGTCCGGCACGACCTCTGCAAGGGCGGCGTCTGGTCCGACTCGTACCTGTACTCGCTGCTCGCCGACGAGTGGACCGGCGCGACCGGCTGACGGCCCGGCGCGGACGTCCGGCGTGGACCCGACGCGGACCCGGGGCAGGCCCGGGGGCAGGCCTGCCGGGTCAGGCCCGGGGGGTTAACCCCACCCCCGATCCGCCAGGCCTCCGGATCCTCCCCGGCCCGCCGTTCGACCAGACTGATGCCATCAGCAGTCGAGAACGAGGGACCGGGGCCGGGACATGAGCATCAGCCGAAGCACGCAGGACCGTGAGTGGGACGTCCTCGGTGGTTACGGCGACGACCCGCGTCCCGCTCGGGCCCACCGGACCGAGGAGCCGCCGGCCGTCTGGCGGGCGCCGTTCTCCAAGCACTACTACCGCGAGATCGGCTACACGCTCACCGGCCTGCCGCTGTCGGTCATCGGCTTCTCCGTCTCGATCGTGCTGTTCTGCATGGGGATCGGCACCTTCGTCACCGTCCTCGGCCTGCCCGTGCTCGCCCTCCTGACCACCGTCGCCCGCGGCATGGGCCGGATGGAGCGGGCCCGGGTGCGCGGCATGCTGGCCCTGGACGTGCCCGCCCCGGAGCCGGTGCGCCAGACCCGCCCGGGCACCTGGGGGGCGATCACCGCGCGGCTGGCGGACTCGGCCGGGTGGAAGGCCGCGTTCTACCAGGTGGTGATGTTCCCGTGGGCGGTCCTCAGCTTCGCCCTGTCGCTGGTGTTCCTGCTGCTCGGCTGGGCGATGGCGCTGTACCCGCTCTACCAGTGGATCTTCCCGGCCTTCACCTCCTGGCGCGGGTACCGGATCTTCGACTTCTACGACAGCGACAACGTCCAGCACGTCTACTACATCGAGGGGGCCTGGCAGATCGCCGGCTTCTCGCTGGTCGGGGTGCTGCTCATCATCCTCACCGCGCAGCTGGTCCGCGGCCTGACCAACGTGAACCGGGCCGCCGCCCAGGGCCTGCTCGGCCGCTGAACCCCGCAGCCCTCCCCGGTCCCGCCCGCCTCCCCGGTCCCGCCCGCTTCCCCGGCCCCGCCCCCACCCGGACGTGCTCCGGATGCGGGTGGGGCCGGCCCGTGTTCGGATGGCCGCGTGTCCGCCGCACACACCCCCGCCGACCCGGGCGCCCTGGGCCGGGACATCCTGGTCACCTCCCGCCCGCTGGACGAGTACTGCGACCTGTTCGACCTCACCCGGGCCCAGCTCGCCGCGCTGCCGGGCCCGGTGCTGGACTGCCCGGGCGGTGCGGCCGGCCTGGCCGCCGAGGCGCGCCGGCTCGGCTGCCGGGTGATCGCCGCCGACCCGGCGTACGCGCTCTCCGCACCCGAGGTCGCGGCCCACGCGCTGGCGGCCCGGGCGTCGATGGCCACCGCGATGGCCGCCCGCCCGCACCTCTACCCGTCGCCGCGCTCCTGCCGGCCGGACCGCTACCTGCGCAGCTGGGACCGCGCCCGCCGCCTGTTCGCCGCCGACTCGGCCGCGTACCCGCAGCAGTACGTGGCCGCCGCGCTGCCCCGGCTGCCGTTCGCGGACGGCGCCTTCGCGCTCACCCTGAGCGGCTACCTGCTCTTCGCCTACCCCGAACTGTTCGGCCCCGAGCGGCAGTTGGCCGCCCTGGTGGAACTCGTCCGGGTCACCTCCCCGGACGGAGAGGTCCGCGTCCAGCCGCTGCACGACGGCCACGGCCTCCGCTGCGGCCACCTCGACCCGCTGCGGTTCGCGCTCGGCGAGCGTCGCGTCGCCAGCGAGATCCGCCGCTTCCCCCGCGCCGCGGACGGCCGCACCCGCCGCGTCCTGGTGCTGCGGGCCGCCGACCACCGCCGCCGGTCTGCCACCGAAAAGTAATGGTCTCTCCTGGTCAGCACCCCTATACTCGCCCGCATGAGCGAGACGACCATCAGGCGAGCCGGGGCGGCTGACGCCGACCGGCTCACCGAGCTGATCCAGGCCTCCACCGCCTACCGCGGCGACTATGCGGCGATGATCGACGGCTACCGGGTCACCCCCGAGTACGTCGCCCGACACGAGGTGTTCCTGGCCCTGGACCCGACCACCGACCTGCTGCTCGGCTTCTACGGCATGATCCGCGAACCGGCGGAACTGGACCTCATGTTCGTCGCCGACGAGGCGCAGGGGCTCGGCATCGGGCGGAAGCTGATCGCGGACATGCTGGAGCGCGCCCGGGCCGCCGGGATCGCCTCGATCAAGGTGGTGTCCCACCCGCCCGCCGAGGGCTTCTACCTCCAGATGGGCGCCGAGCGCACGGGCACCCGCCCGCCGCAGGTCAAGACGCCCTGGGAGCAGCCCGAACTGCACTTCACCGTCAAGGAGTTCAGCAGCTAGCTGGGGTCGCCCGCCGACGGAGCCGGCTGGACGGGCTGAGCAGGTTGGGCCGGCTGCGTCGGGACGAAGGCCGTCGCCTCCAGCCGGGACAGTATCTTCTCCGCCAGCCAGCTGCGGTCCGACCCGTACGGGATCCCCTCCGGCAGCACCAACTGCCCGGCCACCGCGTCCCGCAGCCGCTGCGCCTCGGGGCCGGGCAGCCGGGAGAGCAGGCCCCGGGCGGCCAGCAGCGCGTGGTACTGCTCGAAGCCGGAGCGCGGACGCTCGATCGCGTCCAGCAGGCTCGGCAGGTCGGCCAGCGACGGGTCGCCCTGCATCAGTGCGAGCGCCTGGATCCGGCGGCCCTCGGAGCCGTCCGCGTACAGCGCCCGCACCTGGTCGGCGGTCAGCGCCGAGCGCCGCGCCGTCGAGCGGACCTCGGCCACCACGCCCGCCGGCCCGGACGAGGGCGAGGAGGCGGGCGGCAGCTGTGCGGCCAGCGCGGCCGACTGCTCCGCGCTGTCCCCCAGCAGCCCGAGCTGCTGCATCGCCCGGACCCGCAGGTCGTCGGCGCCCACCTTGTCGCCCCGCCGGTCGCGGTCCTGCCCGGCGAGGAAGAGGTCCAGGGCCTGGTCGGCGTCGGTCAGCACCTGCGGCAGCGCGAGCCTGGTCACCAGCCAGCCGGCCAGGAAGCCGAAGACCACGAAGTACAGCACCAGCGCCGCCGCGAACGGCACCGCGGCGTCCTCCCCGCCCAGTGCGGGGGCCAGCGCGGTGCCGAGCTGGTGCAGCCGCTCGCCGAGCGAGCCGAGCTGGGTCAGCCCGACGCCCAGCAGCACCTTGGTCAGCCAGTCGGACACCTGCTCCAGGTTGGTGTTCGGGGCGTACGAGCCCTGCGGCTCGCCGCTGCCGCTGCGCACCCGGGGCACTCCGAACAGGAAGCCGAGCGCGCCGCCGAGCACCGTCGAGGCTCCGGCCACCACCAGCCCGCCGCCGAACGCCTGCCAGGCCTGCTCCCGGTCGAGCGAGAAGAGCAGCAGCCCGAGCAGGCCCGTCCCGGCCAACGCCCCGGGCGCGGCCCACCGGGCCGTCCGCAGGGCCGTCGTACCGCTCCGCCGCCGCGCCTTCGCCATCGCCTACCCCCTGTGCCCGCGCCGCTCCGCTCCGGAACCCGCGCCGACTCTAGCGCCGCGGCCCCACCACGGATACGACCCGGGGGCGCCCCGGACAGGACACGGGTGACGGCGAAGAGCGACGGAAGGCACCGGAGAGCGGTGGAGAGCGGTGGAGAGCGGTGGAGAACGCAGACAGCCCGCAGGCTGCTCCTCCGCGCCGGCCCGTGCACTGGCCTGGCGCCGAGGCACCGGGGATGTACCGGTGGGCCTGCGGGCCGGGTGACTGCTATGGATTTCGCCTGCCGGAGGCCTCAGGCCTCACCCCGCGCAGGCAGGGGCGGCTCTAGCGAGCAGCCACCTCACGCATCCTGATGGAACTCAATTCAGGATCACCTCCCTTCAGTGTGCCGCCACGATAGGCAGCCCACCGGCGGGAGGGCAACGGATTTATCGGCGGCCCGGCGGGCGGCCCGCCCGGCGGCCGTCGTCCGGGCGGTCTCCGCCGCCGGAGGCCCCGGTCCCGTTGCGGCCGGCTTCGCGGCGGAACGTTCCTTCGCCATGCCGGGAAACGCGAAAGGCCCGAAGGACGAATCCTCCGGGCCTTTCGTTGCTACTGAGTAGCGGGGACAGGATTTGAACCTGCGACCTCTGGGTTATGAGCCCAGCGAGCTACCGAGCTGCTCCACCCCGCGTCGGTGAACACAACAATACGGGGAAGTCGCCGAGATGGGAAATCGGTTCTTCAGACCACCCCGGCGGAGCGCCTGCCGCGCCGGGCGGCGTGCCGGGACGCCCGGGACCTGGCCCAGGCCGCGAAGCAGACCAGCGCGGCGAAGCAGGGCACCATCAGCGCCCCGTACACCACCAGGAAGCCGTCCGTGCCGAGGTCGGCGGCGGCGTTCCAGGTGCCGTGCAGCGCCATCGCCAGCAGCAGCCCGGTCGGCGCGGCCAGCCGGGCCAGCCAGCGCCGCCCGGTGGTCAGGGCGACGGCCAGGCCGATCCCGGTGAGCGCGGTGAACAGCGGGTGCGCGAAGGGCGAGAGCAGGGCGCGCAGCACGAAGGTCTGCACGGTGCCGTCGAAGTCGCGCAGGCTGGGCGGATCGCCGAGGCCGATGCTGTCCAGCCGCTGCCGCTGGTCGGTGGTGAACGCCCGGCCCAGGTAGAGGGCGTTCTCGGTGAAGGCGAAGCCGCAGGCGGTCATCCCGCCGAGCACCACCCCGGCCGCCAGGGTGCGCGGCCGGGAGCGGCGGTGCGGGCCGCCGCCGGAGGGCGGGGCCGGGCGCAGGTACGGCAGCGGGCGCAGGTACGGGCGCAGCCGCAGCCGGCCCCGGGCGTGCGGACCGGCCGGGCGGCGGGCGTACGTGCGGGGGAGCCGGGGGGCCGGCAGCCGGTGCAGCAGCGGCGCGCAGGGGCGGCCGGTGCGGCGGCCGTGGCAGCGCAGCCGCTGGCCGAGCGGCAGCAGCAGCACCAGCAGGGCGGTGGCCTTGGCGGTCTCCTCGATCAGCGGGGTGGCGATGCCGGCGCCCAGCAGTTCGCCGAGCGGGCCCTGGTGCGAAGTCAGGTACCTGGCGGTCCAGTTGTTGGCCACGATGGCGACGGTGGTGGCCGCGCAGGCGCCCCAGGCGAGGCAGAACACGGTGTGCCGCAGCGGTACCCGGGCGGTCAGGTTGAGCCAGGCCAGGGCGCCGAGCACGAACGGCAGCGGCACCATCGCCAGGCCGACGCCGACCAGCAGTCCGACGGTGCCGGTCTGCCGCTGGACCAGGTGCAGGATCAGCACGCCGCAGCCGGCCAGGGTCAGTACGGCGGTGGCGGTGACGGAGGAGACCGCCACCGAGTGGCCGCGCCGGCGCGGTGCGGCGGCTCCGGACGGCGGCGGCGGCGACGCGGCGCCGGCCCAGGGCGCGAGGCGGTGGGCCCGGCGCCTCCGGGGCCCCGGGATGGTCCGGGTGTCGCCGGTGCGCGGGACCGTCTCCGGTGCGTCAGCGGAGGCCTGGACGGTGGCCCGGGACCCGCCGCCGGCCGGGCTGCCCATGCGGCACAGGGTAGGCCACCGCACCCGCCCGTCGGGAGGACTCCGGACGAACCGTCCGGCCGGGGAACGGCCCACCGGTCATCGCGCGGTGGCCCGTTCGAACGGCCGACGGCGGCTCAGCGGCGGCGGAACAGCAGGTCGTGGACGACGTGCCCCTTGGCCAGCCCGGCCCGTTCGAACTTGGTGACCGGGCGCCAGTCCGGCCTCGGCGCGTAGCCGGGGATGCTGCCGTCCGGGTGGTCCTCGGGCTCCAGCCAGCCGCTGCCGTCACCCTCGGGGTGCAGGTTCTCCAGCTCCGGCGAGGCCGACAGCACGGCCAGCATCTGCTCCGCGTAGGGCTCCCAGTCGGTCGCGCAGTGCACCAGGGCGCCGGGGGCGAGCCGGGGCAGCACGAGCTCCAGGAACGACGGCTGGACCAGCCGGCGCTTGTGGTGCTTGGGCTTGGGCCACGGGTCGGCGAAGTAGACCCGCAGGCCGGCCAGCGAGGCGTCCGCCAGCATGTCGCGCAGCAGGATCACGGCGTCGCCGGCGGCCGGCCGCACGTTCCGCGAGCCGTCGCGCTCCAGCAGGCCGAGCAGGTTGCCGTGGCCGGGGGTGTGGACGTCGGCGGCGAGGATGCCCATGGCCGGGTCGGCGGCGGCCATGGCGGCCGTGGTCTCGCCCATGCCGAAGCCGATCTCCAGGGTGACCGGCAGCTCGCCGAACAGCTCCCGCAGGTCGAGCGGGCTGCCGTCGATCGGTATGCCGTAGGCCTCCCAGCCCCGGTCCAGGGCGCCCGCCTGGGCGTTGGTCATCCGGCCCCGGCGCGGCTGGAAGCTGCGGATGCGCCGCTCGCGGTGCTGGGCATCGGTGGCCTTGTGCGGGTACATCGGCGCGGGGTATCCGGCCGGTGCGGCGGACAACCGGGCGGACGGCGAGGGCTGGGGGATCGGGGCGGTGGCAGTCACAGTTCCCCGAGTCTACGGGGCCCCCGGGCCCCTCCCGAAGGCGCTGTGACCGGGCTCATCCGCCGGCCTCCAGCGCCGCCAGCGCCCGGCGGGCCACCTCGCGGCCGATCGGCAGCGAGGCCGTGGCGGCGGGGGAGGGGGCGTTCAGCACGTGCACCGCGCGGCGCGGGGAGCGCGGGTCGGCCGGGTCGAAACCGGCGAAGGCGAAGTCGTCCAGCAGCGAGCCGTCCCGGGCCACGGCCTGGGCCCGGACCCCGGCGCCGGCCGGCACCAGGTCCTCGGGGGCGACGGCGGGCAGCAGCCGCCGCACGGCGGCGGTGAACGCCCGCTTCGACAGCGAGCGGTGCAACTCGCCCACCTCCTGGCGCCAGTGCCGCCGGGCGATCCGCCAGGCGCCGGGGAAGGCCAGCGTCCCGGCCAGGTCGCGCGGGCGCACGGTGCGCCAGTCGTAGCCCTCGCGGGCCAGCGCGGGCACCGCGTTCGGGCCGACGTGCACGTCCCCGTGGACGCCCCGGGTGAGGTGCACGCCGAGGAACGGGAAGGCCGGGTCGGGCACCGGGTAGACCAGGCCTCGCACCAAGTCCCTTCGCCCCGCGGCCAGTTCGTAGTACTCGCCGCGGAACGGCACGATCCGCACCCCGGGCTCGTCCCCGGCCAGCCGGGCGATCCGGTCGCTGTGCAGCCCGGCGCAGTTCACCAGCACCTGGCAGCGCAGCTCCCCGGTGGAGGTCTGCACCGTCACGCCGTCCGCCCGCCGGGCCACCGCCCGCAGCTCGCAGCCGAGCCGGAGTTCCGCACCCGCCTCCCGGGCCAGCCGGGCGTAGGCGGTGGCGACGGCGGGGAAGTCGCAGACGCCGGTCGTGCCGACGTGCAGCCCCGCCACCCCGGTGACCTGCGGCTCGTACCGGGCGATCCCGGCCTGGTCCACCTCGGTGACGGGGATGCCGTTCGCCCGCCCGCGCTCGGCCAGCGCCGCCAGCCGGGGCAGCTCCTCCGCGCCGGTGGCCACGATCAGCTTGCCGGTGACCTCGTGCGGGACGCCCTGCTCGCGGCAGAACGCCACCAGCTCGGCGGCGCCCGCCACCGCGTACCGGGCCTTGTACGAGCCCGGCCGGTAGTAGACGCCGCTGTGGATCACCCCGCTGTTGCGCCCGGTCTGGTGGGCGGCGAAGCCGGGCTCCTTCTCCAGCACCGCGAGCCGCAGCCCCGGCCGGGCCCGGGTCAGCGCGTACGCGGTGGCGAGGCCGACGATCCCGCCGCCCACCACCAGCACGTCGAAGTCGTACGCCACCGCCCGCTCCTCGCAGTCCGCCCGGCTCCCCCGCCGCCGATGCTGCCACGCCGGGCGGGACCGGTCGAGGGCGCCCGGGCCCGGGTGGCGGTGCCGTACCCGAGTGCCCGGGCCCCTCCCGCCGGTGCGCCTCGACTGCGGCCGGGCCCGCCCCCGGTCACGCCGGGCACGCCCCCCGGTTACGCCGGGGCGACCAGGACCGCGCGGGCCCGTTCGGTCAGCTCCCGGACGCGGCGCTCGCCCTGGAAGGGCTCCAGGCGGCGCAGCATCTCCACCACGTACTCGCGGCTGCGCTGGGAGGAGATCCGGCCGGCCACCTCGACGGCGCGTTCGCCGGCGGCGACCGCGGCGTCCAGGTTGCCGGCCTCGGCCTCGGCCATCGCCGAGACCACCAGTCGCAGGCCGTGCGAGCGGACGAAGCCCTCGGTGGGCTTGGCCAGTGCCTCGCGGGTGAACTGGCGGACCTTGGAGGGCACTCCGAGGTCGCGGAAGCACTCGGCGGCGTCGGCGGCGAGCCGGTCGTAGGCGTAGAAGTCGATCCACGCCGGATCGGGATCCCCGGCGCGGGCCCGTTCGAGTGCGCTCTCCGCCGCGCCGAGCGCCGTCGCGCACGCCGCCGCGTTGCGGGCCTTGGCCTGGGCCCGGGCCTCCACCAGGTGGAAGAAGCTCATCGTCCGGGCGGTGGCCAGGCCCCGGTTGCGCTCCAGGGCGGCCTGGGCGAGGTCCACCGCCTCCTCGGCGAAGCCCCGGTAGCCGGCCTGGAGGCTCATCGAGGCGAGCACGTAGCCGCCGAGCGGCACGTCGGCGGCGGCCCGGGCGAGCCGCAGGGCCTGGATGTAGTAGCGCTGGGCGGCCTCGTGCTGCCCGGTGTCGAAGGCCATCCAGCCGGCCAGCCTGGTCAGTTCGGCGGTCGCGCCGAACAGCGCCCGGCCGACGGTGTCGCTGTACGAGGCCAGCAGCAGCGGGGCCGCCTCGACCCGCAGGCACTCCGGCACCATCGACGAACGCCAGTCCCCGCCGCCGTACTTGGAGTCCCAGCGGCGGGCCTCCTGGGCGGCCTCGCGGAGCTTGGCGGCGTCCGAGTGGCCGACCCGGTAGGAGGACGCCTCGCTGGGCGCGCGCGGCGCCTCCCGGGCGACCGAACCGTCCGCCGGGGTGATCAGCCAGCGGGACACCGGCGTCGCGTAGGCGGCGACCGAGAAGGTGCCGGCCAGGCTGTCGCTCCAGCGGCCGCCGCCGGGGCCGCGGCGCAGGTCGAGGTCGACCCGCCACAGGTCGGTGGCGGAGCGGACCGCCTCGGCGACGTCGCGGGGGAAGGCCAGGCCGAGTTCGGGGGCCGGGTCGGTGTCGCCGAGGCCGATCTCCTCCAGCGGCACCGGGCGGCCGAGCTTGCCGCCGATCGCGGTGGCGATCAGGTGCGGGACGGGACCCTGCGGGACCATGCCCTTGCTGACCCAACGGGCCACCGAGGTCTTGTCGTACCGCAGGGTCAGCCCGCGCTGGGCGCCCAGGTCGTTGACCCGGCGGGCCAGTCCGGCGTTGCTGATCTGGGCGAGGGTCAGGAGCGTGCCGAGCCGTTCGTTCGGTCCTCGTGGGCTGACGGTCATGGTGGCGGCGGCACCTCCTGCGGCCTTGTGCTCGGGGCCCGGGCGGCACCGGGCCGTAGCTGCTGTACCTAGAGTAGTCGGACGCGTTCCGACGGTTAAGAGGCCGCATTCCGGATGGCGGGATCGTGCACCCGGCGGTGCGGCGCCGGCTCCTCGCCGGGGTTGGTCCGGACCACTCGGATCGAGCCGGGGGTGCCGCACGCCGGAGCCTCGTGCTCCGGTCCTGTGTTGACGTGCGCCCGGCCGTGCCCCCTGGCTCGACCGGCTGGTCGGCGATTCGCTGGTGGTCGTGGGTCGGCCCGCCGTCGAGGACCCGGCGGGCCGGGGGATGCCGCCACCTCAATCCCCGCGGGTGGCGGTTGAGTCCGGGAGGGCATGCGGATGCCCTCCCGGGCTGGGCGACGCCTTTCGGCCATCTCGCGATGCCCATGTCAAAGGCGGCGCGGGGGGCGGTCCGGGCCGGGGAGGGGAAGGCCCGGCCCGCCCCGCGGACCACGCGCACACGTCAACACCCGTTGCCCGCAACGGGATCGCCGCCGGGGCCGGAACCGCCCCGCGCCGGGCCCCCGGCGGAACCGGAACCGGCAACACGGGCCACGGGAGCGCCAACCGGTGGCACGATGTCTCCTGACGGCGCGCCGGTACCCGGGGCGGCCGCCACGGCACACCGCGGACCGGCGAGGAGCCGCCCGGCGGCGGAAGCGCCGTACGGGTGCAGGTCCTCGTCCGGTGGAGGCGCGATGCGGTGGCTGACGGGCTGGAGCACGGGCACGCCCCGGGCGGGCGCACCGGCGCACGAGGCACTCGGTACGGTCGCACCGATCGCCGCGCGCCCCCTGTGGACCGGCCCCAACCCCCTCTGGGCCGTCGGGGACTGGCGCCCCGAGGAGATCCGCCTCGCCACCCTCCGCCCCGGTGCCCCCGCCACGGTCACCACCGGCCCCACCGCCCCCGACCCCGTCGAGGACACCCCCGCCACCCTGCGCCTCGCCGTCCTCGGCCACTGCGGCGCCACCGACGCGGAACTCGCCGCCGGCCTCGCCGCCGCCCGCGGCGGCGCCGTCCGCCACCTCACCGCCTGGCCCGGCAGCTACACCGCCGTCCTGCGCACCGGCACCCGTTCCACCCTGCTGCTCACCGACCTGGCCGGCGCCCAGCCGGTCTTCCACACCCCCTGGGCCGGCGGCACCGCGTACGCCACCGCCGCCCTCCCGCTCGCCGACCTGGTCGGCGCCCCGCTGGACACCGGTCACCTCGCCGCCCGGCTCGCCTGCCCGGAATCGCCCGAGGCCCTCGGCGCCGGCACCCCGTACCTGGGCGTCCAGCGGGTGCCGCCCGGCCACGTGCTCGCCATCCGCAGCGGCCACCCCTACCTCTCCGCCTACGACGACCCCGCCGTCCGGGAGCAGCCGCGCGACGAGGCGCCCGCCGTCCGCGAACTCACCCGCGCGCTGCTGGAGTCCGTCCGCTCCCGGGTCCGCACCACCGTGCCCGCCACCGCGACGGGCCCGGCCGGCCGCGCCCGGCTCGGCGTCGACCTCTCCTACGGCACCGCCTCCGCCACCGTCGCCCTGCTCGCCGCCGCCGTGCCGTTGCCGCCGGTGCCCGCGGGCACGGGCCCGGAGCGCCTGCCGGCCGTCCGCGCCGGGGCCAGGAACGGCGCGGTCAAGGGCTCCTGGGCCCGCGTCGCCGCCCAAGAACCCTCCGCCCCGGAACAGTTGGCCGCCGTCACGCTCGGCGAGACCGAACCCCCCACCACCCTCGCGCTCGCCCCCGACACCCCCCGGCTGCGGCACACCGTGCTCCACCCCGGCCCCGACACCCTCCCGTACGCCGGACTGCACGCCGACGCGCCGCCCGGCCGGCTCACCGACGAGCCCGGGCCCGAACTCGTCGCCGCCGCCCGTGCCGAGGTCCGCTTCGACGCCGGCGGCACCGACCACCTCACCGGCTACGGCGCCCGCCAGGTCCTCGACGGCCACCCGGCCCGGCTCGCCGACCTCATCCGGGCCGGCCGCCCGCGCGAACTGCTGCCCCCGGTCGCCGCGCTGGCCGGTGCCGACCGGGCCGTCGTCGGCGTCCTGGCCGGCGCGCTGCGCACCCCGCTCACCGTGGTCCGGGCCGCCCACCGGCTCTCCCGGGTCCGCTACGCCGAGGCGCTGGACGACGCCGCCGCCAAATTGACGGCCCGCCACCTCCCGGGCGGCGGCCGCACGGCGGGCGACCGTTCGGCCGGCGACCTCGCCTGGTGCGTCCCCGGCCCGGCCGCCCGCTGGCTCTCCGACGAGGCGCTCTCCTCCGTCGCCCTCCGGCTGCGGCTGGCGGCGCGCAGACCGGCGCCCGACGAACGCCCGGGCGCACACCGTGCCCGGCACGCCCTCTACCGGCACGCGCGCTCCTACCGCACCCTCGTCCACGCCGCCGAACAGCCCGGCCAGCGGCTGCACGCGCCGTTCCTCGACAACCAGGTGGTCCGCGCCGCCCGCCTGCTCCCCGACGACGTCCGCCTCCAACCCGGCGCCCGGCACGCCCTCCTGCACGCCGTCCTCACCGGCGCCGGCCGCACCGACCTGCCCCCCGACTGGGGCCGCGGCCCCCGGCCCGACCGCACCGCCCCCGCCCGGGCCGGCCTGCGCCTCGCCGCCGACGGCCTCGCCGAACTCTTCGACGCCCCCCTCCTCGCCGAAGCCGGCCTCATCGACCTCCCCGCCGTCCGCGCCGGCCTCGCCGACCCCGCCACGCCCCTCTCCCCGGCCGCCCTGGCGGGCCTCGCCGACCTGGTCTCCACCGAACTCTGGCTCCGCCGCATCCGCGCCCGCCGCCACGGAGCCTGCTGGACCGGCCTTCCGCTGGCCCAACCCCCGGCCCTCAGCCCCGTCCGTCCCTCCTGACCCCCTCCGGGCGCCGCGCCCGGCCGGGCGGCGGGGTCCGGGAGCCGGGGCAGGTGATGATGGCGGGCAACGAGTCCGTCGGTGAGGAGAGCCGTGGTGGCCAGCGTGAGCCCGGAGCAGTCCGTTCCCGTCGTGCTGTCGGTGTCGGGGCGGCCGCCGACGGGGCGCCCGCCGGGGGTGCTGGCGGCCTGCGACGGATCGGACGGGTCGCTGTGGGCGCTGGACCGGGCGATGACCGAGGCGGAGCTGTTCGGGCTGCCGCTGTACGTGCTGGCCGTGGTGAACCCGGCGCCGGCCGGCTACCCGCCGGGGATGGCGGAGCTGGTGCAGGAGAGCGTCGAGACGCTGGTGGAGAGCATGGCGGACGGGCTGCGCCGGGCGGTGGTGGCCGTGCAGGGGCAGCGTTCCCGGCCGTACGCGGGGGAGATGTCGCTGCACGTGGTGCTGGGGAACGTGATCGAGGTGCTGCTGGAGGCCTCGACCCGGCAGCACACGCTGGTGCTCGGCACGCGGGGGAACGGGGGGTTCGCGCGGTTGCTGCTGGGTTCGGTGAGTTCGGCGGCGGTGCACCACGCGGCGTGCCCGGTGCTGGTGGTCCCGGCGCCGGCGGAGGGCTGATCCGGGGCGGGGGCGGGACGGGGTCGGGGCGGGTTCGGGGCGCTGACCAGCCCGGGTCGGGGCGGCGTTGACCAGGGAGGCCGGCCGGGGTGTCGGGAATGTACCGAGATGGTTCATCGTTCACCTATCCCGACATCCGTCCCCGCCCCACCCCTGGAGTCCCCTCATGAAGGTCGAGATCTGGTCCGACATCGCCTGCCCGTGGTGCTACATCGGTAAGCGCCGCTTCGAGCAGGCCCTGGAGGGCTTCGCGGGCAAGGAGGGCGTCGAGGTGGTCTACCGGCCGTACCAGCTGGTCCCGGACGCGCCGGCGACGGCGAGCCCGCACCGCGCGTGGCTGGCCGAGCGCTACGGCCCGCAGTCGGTGGCGATGGACGCGCGGGTGGCCGAGCTGGGCCGCGCCGAGGGCATCACGTACGACTTCGACGCCGCGCTGCACGCCAACACCTTCCTGGGCCACCGCCTGCTGCACCTCGCCGAGACCGAGTACGGCGCGGCCGTCCAGGGGCGGCTGAAGGAGGAGCTGCTGAAGGCGCACTTCACCGACGGCGTCGACGTCGGCGACCGCGCCGCGCTGACCGACGTCGCCGTGGCCGCCGGCCTGGACCGGGCGCGGGTGACCGCCTACCTGGCGGGCGACGAGGGCGCCACCGAGGTGAGCGCGCAGCTGGCCGAGGCCCGGGAGCTGGGCATCACCGCGGTGCCGACCTTCGTGTTCGAGGGCAAGTGGGCGGTGCAGGGCGGCCAGGACACCGAGACCTTCCGCAAGGTGCTGGAGCAGGTCGCCGCCGAGATCGGCGAGACCCGCCCGGCGCCGGTGCAGGTCGCCCCGGCGGGGGAGGCCTGCGCGGACGGCTCCTGCGCGATCTGACCCCGCACAGGCCCACCCCGCACAGCCCTACCCCGCGTGGGGCCGACCCCGCGCAGCCCCCGCCGAGGCCCGTTTCAGGAACACCTGAAGCGGGCCTCGGCCCAGTCCGCCACGTTGAGCGCCGACCAGATCCCGTGCACCGGGGTGACCACCAGCCGGATCGACTTCTGCCCGGCCAGCGGCACGTGCACCGGTACCGCGTCGTCCCCCGCGGCGAGCGGGCGGGAGCGCCACAGGGTGCCGCCGTCGCCGCCCTGGACGGAGAAGACCACGCCGCCCGGCGAGAGCGTGGCGTCGTCGACCCCGGCGACCGCGTCGAAGGACGTGCAGCTGCGGTTGAGGTCGATCAGGGCGGTCGCCGGGGCGTGCACGGTGATGGCGTGCCCGTGGCGTTCGCCGCCGATCCAGGCGTTGTCGTGCTGCCAGAGCCAGTCGCTGCCCTTCTGCCGGATGCTGGGGCCGGGCGGCGGCACCCGGTTGTTACCGGGCTTGACCACGGGCAGTGAGTCGGCCCAGAAGTCGGTGGGCGCGGGCGGCGAGGGCAGGGTGACCGTCGGGGTGGGCAGCGGCGGCACGGTGGGCGTGGGGACGACGGGGACGACCGGCGGCTCGGGCGTGGGCAGCGGCGGCACGCTGGGCGTCGGTACGGCGGGGACGTCCGGGGCCGGCGGCGGCGTGGGGGTCCGCTTGGGCGTCGTCGAGCTCGGCGTGACCGGCGACGCGGCCTTCGTCGTGGTCTGGGCGGCCGCCGGGGCGGCTGTCGGGGCGGACGTCGACCGGGTGACCGGCGTCGCGCTCGGGCTCGGACTCGGCTCGGACGGCGCCGGGGCGGCCGCGGCGCTGCTGGGCGCCGGGTCGGCGGGCGCGGGCGGCGCGGGTACGGGCGCGGGGGCCTGCGGCCGGGGGGTGGCGGGGGCGCCGGCGGCGGGGGGCGCGGCCGTGGGGGGCTTGGGTTCGGGCGAGCCGGTGAGCGCGTACGCGGCGACGGCGGCTGCGGCCACCGCGACGGCGGCGGCGATCCCGGCCTTGGCGGCGGTGCCCAGGCCCTCGCCGGCCGCGGCGCCGGCTCCGGCCCCGCCTCCGCCGGAGGCCGCACCGGCTGCGCCTGCACCCGCACCTGCACCTGCTGCGCCTGCACCCGCTGCACCCGCACCGGCTCCCGCGGTTCCGGAGGTGGCCGCCGCGGTGCCCGCGGCCGCGCCGCCGACCGCGGCGACTCCGCCGACGGCCGCCGCGGCGGCGCTGAACCCGCCGACCCCGATCCAGACGAGCACGCCGCCGGGCAGCAGCGCGCGCAGGCCGGTGTTGATCTCGGTGAGTTCGAGGCAGGCGGCCGTGCAGCGGTCGCACTCCTGGAGGTGCCGTCCGACCTCCGCCGAGGCCCGCTTGCGCAGCGATCCGCGCGCGTACGCGCCGAGCCGGTTGGCGTACGCCTCGCAGGTGCGGTCCTGGCTGCCGGAGAGGTGTGCCTGGAGGTAGGCGGCGGCGAGCCGGTCGCGGGCCCGGTGGGCCTGGACGGCGGTGGCGTTGGCGGTCTTGCCGAGCATCACGGCGACGGTCTTCGGGGACTCCCGCTCGACCTCGGTGTGCCAGAGCACCATCCGGTCGTCCTCGGGCAGTTCGGCGTAGGCCTGCATGACCATGCGCTGGTCGGCCATGGCCATCGCCCAGGCATCGGCGCCGGGGTCGGCCAGGTCGAGGTCGACGACGGCGGCCGAGGTCTGGGCGAACACGCTGAAGTCGTCGACGAGTTGCTCGCGCCGCTCGCTGCGGGTCCAGGCGGCGGCGACGTTGCGGACGGCGGTCAGCAGGTAGGCACGGACGGCGAACTCCGGGCCCTTGCCCGCCCTCAGGGCCTGCAGGGTGCGGGCGAAGACCTCGCCGGCGAGGTCTTCCGCGGTGAAGCTGTCCCGGCAGCAGGTGCGGGCGTAGCGGCGCACCGAGTCGGCGTGCCGGCGGTAGATCTCCTCGTACGCGGTGTCGTCGCCGGCCCGGACCCGGGCGGTCAACTCGGCGTCGGAGGCCGGGCGCTCGCCGTCGACCGGGTCGGCGGGGGCGGGCACGGTGGGGCGGGCGGGTCGGCCGGCGCCGACGAACGCCTCGGGGGCGACGCCGCCGCGGCCGGCCGGGGCCTGGCCGGGCACCCGCCCGGGGGGCAGCGCGGCGGCGGAGGCGGAGAGGGACTCGCGGCTGGGCATGCCCGCCTGGTCGGGAACGTGCCCGGCGGTCGGGCCGGTGGCCGAACCCGGTGCGGCGCCGGGTACTTGGGCCGGGCCGCCGGAGGCCGTGGCGGGGCCTTCGGACGCACTGGACGCACCGGATGTACTGGACGCACTGGATGTACTGGGCGTACTGCCGGACGAGCCGTCGGCCAGTCCCCCGGTCAAGCCTCCGGACGGGCCGAAGTCGAGGCCGTACCCGTAGTCGTTCTGTTCCTCGGCGCTCACAACGGACCCCAGATTCCACGACAGCCCCCGCAGTGTGGCAGGGCGCGCCGGAGTGCGTGGGCGCACGGTTCCGCGCTGTACGGCGCCGAGGGCGCGCGAAGGGCGCGCATCGGGACATTGGCTCCAACCACGGGCAAAGGATGGCATAGCGCAGGGACGGGCGGTAGCCGGACCGGCCGGGACCCACTCTTCCGAGGAGCCGTCGCGGATGTGTTCGTCCAGCCCAGGGCGGGTGGTTGTGCACCGCCCGCACCCGGCGCGCGTGACTGGTCCGCGCGCCGGTCTCCCGTCCAACTCCCGCCCCCGCCACCGGCGGGGGCCGCGCCCGTGGTGGCGCGTCAGCGTGCCCGCAGGCCGTCCAGCAGGATCTCCAGCAGCCGGTCCGAGGGGCCGGCGGTCGGCTGCCCCTCCGCCTGCTGGACCCCGGCCGAGAAACCGGCCGTGGTCGGCGCGGTGCGGGCCGCGTGCACCGGCACCGAGGCGGTCAGCACCAGCACGACGTCCGACACCGTGACGCCCGGCCGCAGTTCGCCCGCCGCGCCGGCCCGGGCGACCAGGGCGGCCAGCAGTTGCAGCAGCAGCCGGGGATCGGCGTCGGCCGCCGACGGCTCGACGGCCGCACCGTTCTGCGCGTCCTCGCCGCGCAGGTCGAACCGGACGGCGGCCGGCTCGGGCACCCGCTGCTCGGGCACCCGGCCCAGCTCCTCCGCGTACCGGAACGCCTCCGGCGGCAGCAGCCGCCCGGCGCCGGTGCTGACCGCCCGGGCCAGGTAACCGGCCAGCGACTCCCAGGCTCCACCGCCGCCGTACAGCGACTCCCGCGCCTGCGCGGTCAGCCAGGCCACCTCCTCGGCGGCGATCCGCTGGACCAGCACCTCCTTGCTCGGGAAGCGCCGGTAGACCGTCCCGACGCCGACCCCGGCCCGACGCGCGACCTCCTCCATCGGCGCGCCGTAGCCGAACTCGCCGAACACCTCGCGGGCGGCCCGCAGCACGCTCTCCAGGTTCCGCCGGGCGTCCACCCGTAGTCGGGCCCCGGGGACGTGCACGGCCGGTGGTGGCTCCACCCGGTAGGGGACGCCCGGATAGGCGGCCCCGACCTCCGGCGGCAGGTCCACCGGGCCGCGCTGTTCCGGCACCATGCCCTGGCTGGCGTGCGGTGTTCCCGTTCGCCCCAACACCTGCTCCTGCTCCATCATCCCAACTCTCCCCCGCAGGCGCCCGAACCCGGACCCTGTCGTCGCCCGCCCCTGCACCCCCCGGTGCAGCTCAGCCCGTCAGAAATGACCTGATGACCCATCGCTCGTTGCCGCCCGTCCCGTTTCGTGACCACGGTTCGTGCCTCCGGGCCGGCTCGCGTCCGGCTCGGCGCGTCGGCACCGTCCGGGGCCTTGTCCGGGAACTACCCTTCCCCGGATGACTGTCCCGCAGTCGGGTTCTCGAGCCAACGCTGGAACTGGCCGTAGTGGCCGCTCCACGGTGCGTCGCCGCCGATTGTCATGGCGGTAACCGCTCCGGCACACAATCCGACCATAGTTCACGCCCGTTCGCGGCCGAAAGTCCGTCAGAAAGTCGCCCGGGCAGCACAACTGGCCCCACCCGTCGACTTCCGTCACATCCGGCGCGGTACGGACTGTGGACAAGACCGCCCCTGCCGGTCCTTCATAGGGGGGCGCGAGGGGGGGACACCCCCGGCCGCGGGGCCGGGAGGAAGCGCCAATCGGCAGGAGGTGCACCATCAGAATCCTGATCGCCGGCGGAGGCTGTGCCGGGATGGCCACCGCGCTGCACCTCCAGCGCGGCCTGCGGGAACGGCTGCGACGCGGCGAGGTCGAGATCACCGTCGTCGAGCCCCAGGCCTACTTCACCTACCACCCGCTGCTGGCCGAGGTCGCGGCTGGCTCGATCGACCCCCGGCACGTGGTCGTCCCGCTCCGCCGGGCCCTGCCGGACTGCCGGGTGCTGACCGCCCGGATCACCCGGATCGAACACGCCGCCCGCCGCGCCTTCGCCGACGCCGCGGGCCCCGGAGAGGCCGCCACACCGATCGAACTCCCCTACGACGTCCTGGTGGTGGCGCCCGGCTCGGTCTCCCGGACGGCGCCGGTGCCAGGTCTGGCCGAACACGGCCGCGGCTTCTCCACCGTCGGCGAGGCCGTGGGCCTGCGCAACCACGTCCTGGAACAACTCGACCTCGCCTCCGCCACCCGCGACCCGGCCCTGCGCCAGGCCGCGCTCACCTTCGTCTTCGTCGGCGCCGGGTACGCGGGCGTCGGCGCGCTCGCCGAACTGGAGGACATGGCCCGGACCGCGGTGCGCGGCTACCACAACGTCCGCCCCGAGGACCTGCGCTGGGTCCTGGTCGAGGCCACCGACCGGATCCTGGCCGAGGAGTCGCCGGAGCTGGCCGAGCACACCCTCGGCCAGCTCCGCGAACGCGGCGTCGACATCCGGTTGCGCACCACCCTGGCGTCCGCCGCGGACCGGGTCGTCGCCCTGTCCGACGGCAGCCGCTTCGGCGCCCGCACGCTGGTCTGGACGGCCGGGGTGCGGCCGGCCCCGCTGCTGCGCGACACCGACCTACCGCTGGACACCCTCGGACGGGTCCGCTGCCTCGCCACCTTGCAGGCCGTCGGCCCGGACGGGCGCGCGCTGCCCGGCGTCTGGGCGGCCGGGGACTGCGCCGCCGTACCGGACCCCGACGCGGACGGGGCGCCCTGCGCGCCCAACGCGCAGCACGCCTTCGCCCAGGCCGAGCTGCTCGCCCGGAACATCGCGGTCGCCCTGGACGCCGGACCGCACGCCGCGGGCCTCGCCGAGTACCGGCCGGGCCACGCCGCCTGCTCGACCTCGCTGGGCCTGCGCCGGGCCGTCGCCCACACCAGGCGCGGTCGCCGGATCACCGGGCGGCGGGCCTGGTGGCTGCACCGGGCCCGGCACCTGCGGCGCCTGCCGAGCGCGGAGCGCCGGGTGCGGGTGCTGATGGACTGGGTGCTGGGCGGGCTGTTCTCCCGCGAGGTGGTCTCGCTGGGGGCGGCGGAGCATCCGCGTCCGGAGTTCGAGGCCGGGGCCGGACCGCGGCCCGACGGCGGTCCGGACGCCCCGCGGTGAGCGCCCCGGTGCCCCGCGCAGGGGCGGAACGGGCGGCCACGCCGGGCGGGCGACTTCCGGAATCGGGCCCTTGCCTGACAGGATCAGCCCAACCTAGTCATTACCCCGTGTGCTGATGCGCACACAAAAAGTGATGATATGCCTGGAAATCGAGGAAGCGGCCGTCGTTTGAACCTCATGCGCTGGAGCGCCCGGCTCACCGGAGTCCCTTGGCGTGCCGCCCCGCCCACCGGGGCCGGCACCGACGAGGGCGCGCCCTCCGCCGACGGCGTCGTCGTCCCCGGCCCCCGCGACCCCACCAACCTGGCCACCGCCGCCGAACTCCTCGACCTGCACAAACCCCAGAACCTGCGCGAGGTCCTCAACCGGATCCCCGCCCCGGTGGCCGTCACCTACGGCCCGCTCCACCAGCTCGGCTACGCGAACCGCGCCTACCGCGAACTCTTCGGGGACCGCACCACCGGCCTGCCCGCCGGAGAAGCCCTCCCCGAACTCGGCACCATGGGCGTCCTCGCCCTGATGGACCAGGTCATCCGCGGCGGCCGCCCGCGCAGCGTCAAGGCCCGCTGCATCCTCGGCCTCACCGGCAACCGCTACTACAACGTCTCCTGCGTCCCGCTCGGCCCCGGCGACACCGGGGACACCAGGGACACCGGGGACACCTTCACCGAGGGACCGCCCGCCGGCGTCCTGATCTTCGCCGCCGAGGTCACCGACCAGGTCCTCGCCGCCGCCCGGCTCCGCGAAGCCGAACGCCGGCAGCGCGAGGCCGCCGTCACCCTCCAGCGCAGCCTCCTCCCACAGAAGCTCGACCAGCCGGCCGACCTGAGGGTCGCCGCCACCTACCAGCCCGGCGGCGCCGAGGCCGCCGTCGGCGGCGACTGGTACGACGTCATCGCCATCGACGGCGGCCGGACCGCCCTGGTCATCGGCGACGTGATGGGGCGCGGCCTGCGCGCCGCCGCCGTCATGGGCCAGCTGCGCACCGCCGTCCGCGCCTACGCCCGGCTCGACCTGCCCCCGCACGAGGTGATGCGCCTGCTCGACGGCCTCGCCATGGAGATCGACGCCAACCAGATCGCCACCTGCACGTACGCCGTCTGGGACCCGCAGCGCCGCACCCTCTCCTACGCCTCCGCCGGGCACCTCCCCATGCTGCTGCGCTGCCCCGACGGGACGGTCCTGCGCAGTGAGGAGCAGAACGGCCCGCCGCTCGGCACCGGCGACGGCCTCCACGTCTCGCACACCCTGCGCCTGCTGCCCGGGACCACCGGCGTCCTCTATACGGACGGCCTGGTCGAACGCCGCGACGAGGACATCGACGAGGGCCTCGACCTCCTCGCCCGCACCCTCACCGGCGCGGTCGGGGCCCCCGAGGTGATCTGCGCCCGCCTCCTGCGGGCGATGGGCGTGACCTCCGAGCACGACGACGACGTCGCCGTCCTGGCCTTCCACCTGCCGGCGGAGGAGAAGGCGGAGGAAGAGGTAGCCGAAGAGGCGGCTGAAGAGGTGGCTGATGAGAGCGCCACCGAGGCGGAACCGGCGCTTGACTCGGCCTTGCCCGAGGTCTAGTGTTCTTCGAGCTGCCTGGCAGGGAGCACCGGACACGCGTTTGCGCGGACGGTCCCGCGGTAGCCAATCCTTTCGAAACACCACTTCCCGGTTCGGGCTGGGTCGCGTCTTGTCGCGGCTTGGTTCCTATTCGGCGTGTTCGTTTTATTGGATTGCGGCCGATTCGCTTTTCGGAGCAGGGATCGGCTAGAGTTTGAAACGTCGGACGGGGCGTCAAGCCGCAGAAGACGCCAGCGAGTTGGATGAACGAAGCGCCGGAAACGGAGCGGAAAACATCTGATAAGCTGAGAACACGAAAGAACGAAGCGCCCGGAGGGCCCGCTGGAAGGCGGTCCGAAGGAAGTGTCCGTTCCTTGAGAAC